>JBEGMB010000045.1:0-3067 GCA_041183245.1 Bacteroidota bacterium | reverse complement strand
CATCAATGGCACATTACGCGGCTTGTATTCTAGCGCTGAGAGTATCGATGATCGGTTCAATACGAATCATTATTTTGACCACGCCGGTTCCTTTTTTAAATGTAATCCAATAGGTGGGGCGGGACCAGGAGGAGGAACATCACCTGATTTGAAATATATAAGCGCTGATACCACCGCGTATGCCAATGGGTATGAATTAAAATCAACCTACGGATGGACAAACCTAGTTGACATGATTAATACCTTGAATAATAATTTTTCGTCCATTGAAGATAAATTGGATTTGGATAGGGCCATTTGGATGTTGGCATTTAATAATGTGCTTGTTAATTTGGATTCGTACAGCGGTGCCTTTCGTCAAAATTATTACTTATATCGTGACATTAATAATCGGTTTGTTCCAACGGTTTGGGACTTAAACATGAGCTTTAATGGGTTTCCAGGAGGAACAGGATTAGTTTCGGGTAGTGCTACCTTAGATCCGATGTCTAATAGTAATTCTAATAATCATCCATTGATTAAAAAAATCTTAGCCGATCCAATGTATAAGCGCATGTATATGGCCCATGTTAGAACCATGGTTCAAGAAATGTTTGCCTCTAATTGGTATATAACTCAGGCAAATACCTTGAGAAATACGATTGATTCTTATGTTCAAGCAGACCCATTTAAATTCTATACCTATACCCAATACCAGAACAGTTTAACCACAGCAGTTACCGGTGGAGGTGGGCCAGGAGGAGGTAATTCAATCCCTGGAATTCAAACCTTAATGAATGGCCGAGTTTCGTATTTCAGTACGAACCAAAATTACACCTTGGTAGCTCCAACAATTAACAGTTATGCTGCATCAAATCAGACACCTGCATTTAATGAGACATTCTTTATCACATCTGCGGTGACGAATGAAACCGCGGTATATCTAGGGTATCGCACCTCACATGAACTTCGATTTACCCGCATTCCAATGTTCGATGATGGAAATCATGGAGATGGAGCCGCAGGTGATCATACCTATGGCGCTTCAGTTACTGCAAACGGTCCTCTCTTTGAATATTACATCTATGCCGATAATGCGAATGCTGGATTGTTTAGTCCACAGCGCGCTGAACATGAATTTCATTCGTTGGATTTGAATATTCCAGCACCATCTGTAGGACAAGTTCAAATTAATGAAGCCATGTCAGACAATGAACTGACTCATGATGATCCCTACGGCGAATCAAATGATTGGGTTGAATTACACAATACAACCGCTAATGCAATCGATTTGTCTGGCATGTATTTAAGTGATGATCTATTGTTTCCACAAAAATGGATGATACCATCAAATACCGTAATACCACCAAATTCGTATTTAATAATTTGGACAGACAATGATACGCTCCAAACTACCGGCTTACATGCTAATTTTAAATTAGGGGCTTCCGGAGATTTTCTTTCGCTGTCTAATGGAGCAACGGTTTATGATCAAGTATCAATCCCAGGATTACTTACGGATCAGTCCTATGCCCGATGTCCGGAGTCAGGGGTTGTATTTGATACTGCTGTGCCTACATTTAATGTGATGAACAATTGCTCTGCGGGACTAGAACCGATCGAATGGACTACATTAATTTACCCGAATCCAACCACGGATGTACTCAATTTGGATTTTGCGAAATCTGCGAAATATGACATCCTAGATATCAATGGGCGCTTAGTTTACGCTGGGGGAGAGGTCCATGGATCAACACAGTTGAATACTGTAAATTGGAATAATGGACTTTATCTTGCAATAATTCATTATGCGGGTGGAGAGACGCAGGCAATAAAGTTCATCAAACAGTAGCTACTCCTGAGCTAAATGATTTTGAATCATCTGCACCATTAAATGACGCTGATGAATTTCTCGAAGGTAGAACTGGCTTACTTTTTTCGAAATAAATTTACGTTTACTGTATCCAAACGTAATAAAACCAATGACTTTTCGAATAAAGTTAACATTTGGGGAATAATCTAAATCCAATCGACCGATCGCGTTCAGTTCCTCATTAATTCCCGGGCTTAAATCCATTTTAATTGCTTGTTGACGAATGCCTTCAATAAGGGTATCGTAACGCTCCAATTTGATGCGTTCGTAGTCTCTGGTTTTCATAAACCGAGTATATTGAAATTCGGCATCAGTGAAGGCGTGAAATAATTCTTCGATTGTCATAGTTGAATGTGGAGAGCAAAATTAATAAAAGGAATAGAATAAGCCATTTTTTCCTTTTCAATTCTCTATTTTTGCGTCCTATGAAAACGAAATCAACCCGAAAAAACAAGGTAAACGTAGTAACCTTAGGGTGCTCCAAAAACACTTATGATTCGGAAATTATGATGGCGCAGCTTAAAGCAAACAGTTTTGATGTGGGCCATGAGCGAAATGAAGAATCGGAAATTGTTATCATTAACACCTGTGGTTTTATTGATAATGCCAAGCAAGAATCAATCGATACCATTCTACAGTATGTAGACGCGAAACAACAGGGATTAGTGGATAAAGTATACGTGACCGGGTGCCTCTCAGAGCGTTACCGAAGCGATTTGGAACAAGAGATACCTGAGGTTGATGCATATTTTGGAACGCGTGAATTACCTAGGTTATTGAAAACGCTTAAAGCAGATTATAAATATGAATTGGTTGGCGAACGTTTACTGACAACCCCAAACCATTATGCGTACTTCAAAATAGCAGAAGGCTGTGATCGTCCGTGTTCTTTTTGTGCCATTCCGTTAATGAGGGGGAATCATGTGTCCACTCCGATGGACCAATTGATTACAAATGCTACTCAATTAGCGAAACAAGGGGTAAAAGAGTTGTTGTTGATCGCGCAAGATTTGACTTATTACGGCTTAGATATTTACAAGAAAAGAAACCTCGCTGAATTGGTAGATAAATTATCGGATATTGAAGGAATTGAGTGGATTAGAATGCATTACGCTTTTCCCGCAGGGTTTCCCATGGATGTCTTAGATGTAATGAGAGACCGTTCCAATGTCTGCAATTACTTAGATATTCCATTGCAACATGGATCTACGGCGA
>JBEGMB010000044.1:0-4005 GCA_041183245.1 Bacteroidota bacterium | reverse complement strand
AAGGCTGTTTTTCCAAACCCCAATCGCACCCAGCTGCGCGATACCGTACTCAATGTAATAAAAAGGCACCTCGAACAAATGCAATTGTCGTTGCCAGGAATGTGCTTGTAAGGCTTCGTAGCCCGTCCAATCTGTGAGTCCCGTTCCAAAGCGTTTGCTCAAGGAAAGCCATTCGTTGCTGCGTTCAGTTAGGCTGTGCGTAGGGTGGGTGTATACCCAATGTTGAAAAGCGTCAATTTGAGCAATCCATGGCAATACCTTTAATATATCCTCCAAATGTTCCACTTTGGCGCGCAATAATGCTTTCGGATCCGAATAAAAGGTCTCCCAATACTTCATGCTGAGTAGTTCCATGGACATTGAAGCCAATTCTGCTGCCTCAGATGGAATGTTCTTGAAAGCCGTAAGTGTCAATTCTCGATTCAAGAAGCTGTGAATGGCATGGCCGCCTTCGTGCACCATGGTTACCAAATCGCGGTGCAAACCAACGGCATTCATAAAAATAAAGGGTACACCGATTTCATACAATGGATAATTGTACCCGCCTGGGGCTTTTCCAGCCTTTGATTCTAAATCTAAATGCCCCATGGTTTTCATGGTACGGAGACACGCTGAAAAATAGGGATCCATGCGTTGAAAGATTTCGATGGTCTTTTCTAACATTTCTTCCCCGTTTTGAAAGGGTTTCAAGGGCTCGTTTCCATCCGGGTCGACATCCAGATCCCAAGGTTTAAAGGCAGATTTTCCTAATTTTTGGAGTTTCATTTCTTGAATTTCCTTGACCAATGGAACCACCTTCTGTGCTACTGCCTCATGGAAATCAAAACATGCCTCCTTAGTGTAGTCAAATCGACCCATGCTTTGAAACATATAATCTCGGAAATTCTCAAATCCTGCATTAATGGCTAGTTCATGCCGCTTAGCTATCAAATCTGTGTAAAGAGCATTTAAGCTATCGATATCCATCAGCCTTCGCTCCGCCATTTTTTCATACACCTGCTTCCGGATCCCTTCGTCCTGGTTTTTCAAATGAACCGAAGCCTGTTGCATGGTTAGGGTTTTCCCTTCATATTCTATCGTTTGTGTGGCACTAATGCTTCCAAATTCTTGTGATTTCTCACCTAAGTAGGCCTCAATTGGAATATTCTCCTCCCGAAACAAGGCCAACTGAACCCCTACGGAACGAAAGAAAATGGCATAGGCAGGATCTTCGCTCAAGTCCTTTTGAAAAGGACTAGCCATCATTTTTTTGTTCAATTCATTCAACAAAGGGGCAAGTTTGGGTTGAATTTCCGACACAAAATAGGTATACGATTCTGTGAGTTCAGGCTTGGTGGTATCAATGGACATTTTAATGTAACGCCAAGCGCCATTTTCCTCTAGAAACGCATCCAACTCACTACCGTCTTGAATCCACTTTTGAAATGCCTGTGGCGTGTCGATGTTTCTCTCCTGAAGTTCTTTAAAGTAGGGAAGGATATCCTCGAAAGTTTCAAGCGTTAATTCTTTGGGTAGATATGCACGCTTTATTTGGGGTATTTCCATGGTGAATTTTTGGCAAAAGTATACAAAATCAGTTCAGGCACGGTTTTTCATTCATGCTAGCCTAATTTTCGAAAATTATCCACCGTTTATTCCTTGACCAAACGAACCACTGCTGCACGTGAGCCGTTGTAAATTCCAAGGTAATACGTTCCTGCGGAAATTTTATCTGACAGCTCCAAGGTGTTCTTCACTACGCCGTTTTGAGCCCCAAGGCGAAATGATGCCACCAATTTCCCCTCCACGTTAAATAATTTACCGTCTATTTCATCCCCAATGACGCCATGAATTTCTAAGTCGAATTTCCCTTGGTTGGGATTCGGGTACAAGGTCGTTATGGTCAAACCGTTTTGGTCATCAATTCCTTGGGTTTGTTCCACGGTAACCTGAACCGTTCCAATGCATCCGTTGACGTCTTTTACATATACCGTGTAGGTTCCAGGAGCCAATGCGCTGAATAAGTTTCCAGAATAATAATTGATGCCATTGGTACTATAGGTATAGGGCATATTTCCACCGGTTCCAGTTACTGTAATGGTTCCGTTGGATCCCGTGGAAGCGGTAGAAACTCCAGTAGCTACTACTTGAGTCGGTTCTACAACCGTAGTTTGAAAGGATTGGTTGCATCCATTGCCATCCTGAACCGTAACGGTGTAAGTTCCGGCGGATAAATTGGAGAAATTGGCCGAGGCGCCCAACGCACCACCATTTAAACTGTACATATAGGGAGAGGATCCTCCACTCAATGAAGTGGTTATGCTACCATTGCTTTGTCCGAAACAGGTAATAGCTGTTGGAATGGCATTTAGTACGATGGCACTGGGTTCGGTAATGGTTACGGTCGTGGTTCCAACACATCCAGAACCATCTTTCGCATAAAAGGTATAGGTCCCTGCAGCCAAATTTCCGAAAGTACTGCTCGCACCATAGGTAATTCCGTCCTGTGAATAGGTGTAAGGATTTTGACCACCGCTCGCAGCAACTTGAACCGTTCCGTTAGACAGACCAAAACAGCTGATGGAGGTTGCATTGGCGGTTGCTGTTATCGTTGTTGTTGGATTCAGGTTGAACGTTCCGCTCCCTGAGCAACCGGTGTTATCGTTAACCGTGTAATTAATAACTCCAGCTCCGAGGTTGCTAAATACATTGCTTCCTTGGTTCGCCCCTCCGTTGATCGAATAGGTGTAGGGGCCCGTACCGCCATTTACGTTGAACGTAATTTGTCCATTGTTGATCGTACAACTTGGAGGTGTATTGATGGTGTAAGAAATATTTAAAAGGTTATTAGGCACGGTGAGCGTGTAGGTAAATGCATCGTTGCACGTATTTTCGTCGGGACTGGTACCGTTGACTGATGTAGAGGTGAATACTAATGAGTTGCCACCGGCGCCGAGGCCTGTGACCGTAATAAATACCGTGTCCGTTGCTCCTACGGCCGTTAGCGTATTCGACGTGTAATTCACAGCGGTTGTAGCCCCGTTACCAACTTGCCATGTAAAACTTCCATTGGAAATGGCTGTCGTTCCGTTGTTTTGAACAATAATTCCCATTTGGGCAGATGAACCACAAAGTGCTCCCGGATTTACAGGAAAAGCACCGACAACAGTAGCGTCCAGTGCATCGGCATCCATACGAATTGCGGCTACCCTAGACCGGGTAGAATTCGCATCTCGATACACCCCCGTGTAATAAAAAGTAACACCATCAAAATCATCAATAGCCATATGGTGGTAGTCACCCCATCGCGTATCACCGGTTTTGGAAGAGGCTCCTGCTATAATCGTTGTTTCGGTCATGGTCATTTGCCCAAGGGGATCACAGGGCTTTCTTCCGGTCATTTTTATCGATGGAAAATCACCAGCTGTGGTGCTCGAGGTAGAATACGCCATAAGAATGTTTCCATTTTTATCAATATTGATGGCCGGCATCCAACGGTTTGTTGTGCCCGGAGCATATGTTCCTTCTTGATAAAGGCTCCAGTTAGCCGTCGTACTTCCACTTGGTCTTCGCAATTCACACCATCGGATTCCAGCACGATCGCTCCCATTGACATCCGTTGCCAGGCAGGCAAGAATGGTTTGGTGGGTATTGAAAACACGCATGGGAGATTTGAACATTACGGTTTCACGCAGTGGGTCAAGTTTTACAGTCGTACCAGGCTGTGGCACACACGTGAAGCTTGTTAGTCCACACAATTTGGAATCAATTTCCGCGATGGCAATGTCTTGAATTTTAGCCACGGTGGCCGAAGTGTTTGTCCAGTTAATGGTCATTTCCCAAAGCTCAATCCAATCGTTGGTTGGGCTATCTGGCGAACCATTGCTGTGGGATTCGTCATCTCGGTGACGAATAAACAGCGGTTTCATACCTGCAGGGGCAGCAAGATCTCCTTCTAAGTCAACCGGAGTGATCGATTGAAATCCGAATCCATTCAAAGAATAGCCGATTGGGATGCCAATAAAG
>JBEGMB010000043.1:0-20624 GCA_041183245.1 Bacteroidota bacterium | reverse complement strand
ATAATTCAAACATTCGTTGAACGGTATCAAAATCAGACGGGGGTTGGGTAATGGAGGGAACGATTGCTCGACCGCCTCGCTCGTTTACGAATTTAACTAATTTCAGCATGTGAAAGCGTTCTTCATCGGAATGGGCATACATAAAAAAAGCAGTTCCAGAAAGCCCCTTAGTTTCAGCCCAAGAAGCCATTGCTAAATAATATTGTGAGGATGACGCTTCTTTACTGATCTGATCGTTTAATGCGGCTTCTATTTGCTTATTCATGGCTCGTTAATTTAGAATTCGAAGGTAGTAAAAATAAATGCTGAATTCAAGTAACTCCTCAAACACCTAGGGTTTAATTTTAATTCGATTGAATCGTTGAAGTAAAATAGGATAAAGGTTCATTACTAGGTTGAAGAAAACAGTACAGGAAAAGGCTATAACTGCATTGTTAAGAATAAACACCAGATGGAAAAACAAGCCAATCAATAATCCAATCAAATGCGAGGTTTCAGAGCGTTTCGTTTCTTCTAAAAAAACCGCAATGTAATCCTTTCTCCCTTTTAAATAAACCCGTTGATTTAATTTCTTAAATGGAGAATTAATTAAGCGATTTCTAAAAAACTCCACACCCAGTGTTTTATAAAACTCAAGGCTTTCAATTTTTTTTTTACGATAATAGCTCGGGGAGATTCGATGTGTGGGAAATGCGTGAAAATAAAAAAAACCGTATGCCATTGTTCCAAAATACAACAAGAAAGTTAAGGGAAATAACAAAAAAAAGTTTGTGGTCAACTTGCATGCCTCGCATAAAAAAAATGAAATAACAGTTAAAATACTCCAAGTTAACACAACAAAAACTGGCCTACCGAGAAATTCAATGGTTTGTTTCATTTACTTTCCGTTTTAAAAAAGTGATGGTATTGCTAAATGCCTCTTCCATGGGAGTAACTTGATAACCAAGCGCATTAATTGCTTTGCTGCAATCTGCCTCCCAATGATACTTGCCCTTTGCCAACCATTGCGGAGTAATTTTTGCAACCCCACTAATATACCTCGCTTTAAAAAGTTCTAACCTAGCATAGGCATTTTGAAGAAAAAACGGGGCATGAATCATTTTACGCCTTATGTTTGACTGTTCAGCTAAAATCCTGAAAAATGTATTGTAAGTTATGTTATGACCACCTAGAATGTATGATTCACCGCTTTTACCATGACGCATTGCGAGCAGATGTCCATAAGCGACATCCTCTATATACGCATAGTTACCTACTTCCTGACCATCCCCAGGAATTAAGCGCCAAGAATGGTTGACGTATTGATCAAACAACAAGGTAATGCTAGACACCTCGGCATCTAAGGTAGGACCATAAACCCGAGTGGGTGAAACAATAACTACATCTAAGTTCTCAGCAATTGAAAATTCCTTTGCTTTAAGTTCACAAAGTACTTTAGAACATTCATAATCATTAAAAAAGCCTATTTCACGTACTTTTTCCTCAGTAACAACAGAATTAATTGACGGACCATAGCCTCCTGCAGAACTTGTTATAACAACGCGCGATATTCCCAAGGATTTTGCCACCTTAAGCACGTTTAACGTACCTCCCACATTCACTTCGTAATAGCGCGATGGATTTTTTTCCCAAACACGAGTAAGGGCAGCTAAATGAAATACATGGGTACATCCCGACATTGCCTGAATCAAGGCCTCCTCCGAATCAATATCCCCTTGAAACAACTTGATATTATCTTGATTGAAATAGGACGCTTTCTTTATGTCTCTTACTAATAAATGCAAGGTTATTCCTTCTAAGGTAAGTAAATTAACTAAATGATTCCCTATGGTACTCGTTGCACCTGTTATAAATACTTTCATGATAATCCGTTCGTTTGCTGCCAAGAATAAATCTTATCTGTTAACCATGCAGATGCATCCAAGGTCAATGCATGGCCGGCATAATCGTGCAAGATAATATCTGCACCTAATTTTATTTTAAGTTTAATAAAGCACGTAGAAGCTACTAACTTATCTTTCTTACTTCCAGAAATTAAAATTGGTATCTGAATGGGGTGGTCAAGCAGAGTAAATCTCATGCCAGCAAGCAATTGCCGAAATACATTCCTAGCTTTGTAAGGGCGCGATTTATGAATTCCAATCCACGTGTTAAGTAATTCATTCCGTGAACGGTTATCGTTTAAATTAATCTTTAAGAGCTTTTTTTCCCTGACTCGTACAGAGGGGTGCAACATGATTACCCCGCAATCATACCAAGACCGTGGTTTAAAGCGCTCAGTGAATTTACAAATTCCTTTTAGGCTTGGCGATAATAAAACAAGACCATGGAATTCGTTTTTTCCCTGTTGCACCCAAGTTATTGCAACTAATGCGGCAAGGGATGAGGCAATAAATATGTTTGTGCCTTCCTTAGAATAGTAGGTTTTTCTTAAAACTTCAATGATCGGATTAATGTTTGTGGGAGAATTTATTTGGTTTAACATTCCCACCCCTGGTAAATCCATTTCGATAACCTTTGATTCCGGGAATTTCTCCAACAATTCTTGTGGAAACGTCCCCCAATGTGCCGATTCTCTTGAAAGTCCACGAAGTAAATAGAAATTAACCATTCGTTTTTGAAGACTTTTTTTGCCAATGAATGTACGTTATTTCTGGATGATGCGCTAAAGCGGTTAAACTGTTAGTGAACGAGAGTGCTATGTGTACAAAGAAAGCAATCCAAATAGTTCCTGATTTTAGGGTTAAAATACAAAGCACTAAGCCTAAGGGAATGGCCCCTAGTGTTTCAGATAAGCCCTTTGGAACATGAGATATGGCATACATCATTACATTAATGGCTATGGCTGCTACCACCCCAAGGGTATCCACTAAAAGAAATAACAACACGCCTCTAAATAAGAGCTCATACCCGAACAAATAAATTGCCCATCCGATAAGATTTATTGAAAAGGTTTTGTTTGTCCAATGTTTAGCGCGGATTTGAGGATAATTAATGAGATTTTCAGGTTTCTTTGCTGACCAGTATGCCATAGGAATTACGGCAGTAGAGAGTACTGCAATCCAAAAAAAGCTAAACCATGTGGTCTTAGCATACCACGTTAAACCAACATCTGCTAAGGTGGTGTCAAATAAACTAATAACAAGGACCAAAGGAAAAACTCCCAAGATCAAAAAGCCCATGTATTTGGTGAAAAATATATGTTTTCTTGAAGCCACATCAAACTCATCTGCGCTATAAAAGCGGTTTTTTACAGCTTCCGATTGCGCTAAAAACCAATACCAAATAAAAGCAATTGTGGTAGCTAAAATTACTGTTGAAGCAATGACTTCTTCGTAAGAAAAGGATAAATTCAAGGGAAATGTTTCCATAATTAGGATAAATAGTTGTTTTGTTTCCACCATGCAATACAATCACTGATCGCCTCTTCGATTGGAGTCGCAGGCATGTTTAATTCCTCCCGAGCCTTTTGTGGGGAATAGCACTGTTCCATAGTGGCTTGCTTAGCCATATGGTAACCTAATTTCGGGGCTTTACCGGAAATGCGTGCGAAGAGCGAACTAAAAAAGCCAACGGAATAAATTAAGAAATTTGGAATTTGTTTTAGGGTGAATGGAATTCCACGAACGGTACAAGCTTTTGTAAAGAACTGTTCAAAAGTTAAATTCTCATTACCCGCGATATAGCAAGAGCCAGATTTCCCCATAACTAATGCATTAACCGCAGCTACGGCAACATCTTTAGAGGCAACAAAATTTTTCATCCCTGAAGTATACCCAGGAAGCGACCCCTTAAATAAGGCCATCAACATTTTACCGGATGAAGGACCTGAATCAAATGGACCGATCATAAAGGTTGGATTTATTATGACAGCAGAAATTTGTCCAGCGTTACATTGATCGATTAAATACGTTTGTGCTTTGTATTTACTATCGACATAATCCATTTTATACGCCTCGCCGTTAAAGGGAGTTTGCTCATTTCCTGGCTTAGAAACCGAACCATGTCCAAAAGAATTTGCGGTACCAATCTGAACAAATCGTTTAATGTTGAATCGCTTACACGCTTCCACGAGATGCTCAACCGACTCATAATTTATCTTCCAAATCAATTCGCTTCTGCGCGGCCAAATTTGCGTTGAAGCCGCCACATTAATAACATAATCACATCCCTCAACTGCTTGATACAGTGATTCAGGATCTAATAAGTTTCCGTAACAATAGGACACATCTAAGCCCTCAAGTACGCTTACGACTCTTCCGGGAAGCACCATTACACGAACCTCATACCCTTGTGCCAGCGCCTCTCTGCATATGCTTGAACCAAGCATACCATCTCCCCCTGTAATTAAAACCCTCATCTTGATTCAATTATATGTTGAAATTGCAATTTATAGTCATCTACTAAATTTACAATGGCATTAAAGTACTTGTTACGTTCCTTGGTATTCACCTGACTTATTAGGCTAGAATTAGCGATTTGAGAATCTAAAATCCCCCAAGAATCTTTCACATAGTGCTCGTCCGTGGTGTGTAAATAATTCATTATGTTATGCGTCAAATAAACCCCTTTTTTCTTGGCCCCTTCATAATAAAAGGTAGTATCCATGTTGATGGTATCGTTAATATACAAGGATAAATCTGAACCTGAAGCCGGAACTTCTGTTCCAAAAATAAATTTTTTACCTACTTCCGCCTGATGCTTATAATGATCTAACCAAAGATGAACCCGATCAGCTAAAAACAAAGCATATGTTGGATCCTTAAAAAAATCAGATTCAAGATAATATAACACTTGCCTCAAAAATCCCCGCATCATTTCATGGTCAATAATTTCAACGGATGGAATCCGATTGTACGCTTGAAGTATTTCTCTACCTAAGCTAAATGCATCACTGCTTATCTTTTCATGAGCAAATTTCCTGTCTTTAAACTCAGGTAAAAGCAAGTGCGTTTTTGCCCAAAAAAACAACCTAAACCGGACAAGTTGTGGGAAATTCAAGGCTTGAAAAAAATGTACATTATTAATACTAAAGTACAATTTAGCATCATTAATAGACCGCAATCTCCCGAGTCCGTTTAATATACCTTCCAAATACTTTTCAATGGTAAAATCCCCTTGATTTAGTTGAAGATACGTAAACGAGGCATTTCCAGATTTGATTTCCATCAAGGCATCAAACGAAATGTTGAAATGAACGCATAGTTTCCTAACCTCTTCGATGGTCATTAATGTTTCTAAGCGTATTCTTCGATACACCGCATCCGTACTTAAAGAGAGGACATCAGAAACGACCAAACCGAGTGTCTCATCTTCTCGCAAGGAGTGCTTTATAACTTCAAATAACTTTGATTGAATTCCTGAATTCACTTGATTAAATGCACTTAATTAGAGCGCGAAGTTAAGACTATTCAGTGAAATATACGCGATGTACGCGTTCAGAAATACCCGTCATCACTTCATATGGAATTGTATGCATGAGGTTCGATAGATGCTCTAAGGAAGTAATATCGTCAAAAACCACCACTTCATCCCCTTCCTTAACATCAGAAACTAATGAAACATCAACCATCATCATATCCATACAAATCATACCGACAGTAGGACACCATTTACCCTGAATCATTACCCCTCCTTGTCCATTGCTTAATGCCCTTGAAAAACCATCTCCATATCCCAAAGGAATAACTGCAATTTTCACGTCTTGTTCTGCAATAAAACTCCGAGCATAACTTACACTTTCTCCTTTTTTAACCCATTTAACTTGCGATACCACACTTTTCCACGCCAGCACAGGATCTAATTGTTGCTTTATGTGGGAATTCGTTAGTCCATACATGCCTAAACCAAGACGGACCATATTAAAGTGAGCCTCGGGATAATTCACAATGCCTTCTGAATTTGCCATGTGACATAAAAGTTCGTGTGAAATTTGCGACTTCACCATACGGATCACTGTTTGAAACCGTTCAATTTGCGCAAGACTAAATGCCCTGTTTTCTGCTTCCTCGGATTCTACAAAATGTGAAAACACACCTTTGATATAAATTTCAGGTTGAGATTGGCATACTTCCAATAAAGACTTTATTTCATTCGGTTCAAACCCAAGACGGCGCATCCCGGTATCTACTTCTACATGGATTGGATACCGATTGATATCTAATTCAATCAAAACACGAATGAAAAGGTCCAATTGATTAAACGTAAAAATAGTTGGTTCTAATTGGTAAGTAATGCAATCCGAATAACTTTCAGGATCTGGGTTCAAGACTAAAATGGGCAGCTTAATTCCATGTTTTCTTAACGCAACGCCTTCTGATGTAAAGGCGACACCAAAATAATCAACGCCCTGTGCTTCTAAAAACTCAGCCAATCGTTTTAATCCAGAACCATAGGATTGTGCTTTGACCATAGCCAATAACTTTACGCCAGAATTTAAGCGATTCTTAAATGTAACGAGGTTGTTTCTTAATGCCGATAGGTTAATCTCTAAAGTGGTCTGATGTTGTTGTTCCCGCAAGCGTGCTGCAAATTTCTCCATTCCGGCTTTGCGTGTTCCTTTGAGCAGAACGATGGAGTCATCTGGAACTGAAGCAGGTAAATTTTCCGGTAAGTCTATAAAAACAAAATCAGGGTGATATGGGGCTATAAGTTCTTGAATTTGCTTTTTTTTATGTAACGAATTTTCGTCTAATCCCACATAAATACAATGCGGTCTACTTCGATCAAAAGAGGATAAATATTCTAATGAGAATCGAAACGCGTCCAGATCCAAATTATAGGTGTCATTAACGACAATGGTGTTGTTTTTTCCATTAAATGTTTCGAGTCGAAGCGCTAATCGTCGAAAGGTTGAAACTTGTTCCGCAATGTAATTAGACTGTAAGCCTAAATGTTTAGCAAAGCCAATTGCAATTGCTGCAGATTTAATCGCGACTTGATCGTTGAACGCTACATGTTTTAACTCCGCTTTAGCAAAGTCCTCGTCCAGAAGAAATATTCCTTTTTCACGTGTCGGATAATCCGCTCCACTAAATGCAAAGGGGGTTTGAGAAAGAAAGGCCTGGAGCTCATGGTTTATATCGGGGTCATTAAAAAACCCGGTGACAATTAAATGTGTTGGATTAATAATCCGGTAAAGTACTTCAAATTCTCCCGGACCTGAAACTCCTACTTCAATAATTCCAAGTGTGGCGCTGCTTGACAATGCCAAAAGGGATAGGGGTACACCAAGTTGAGAATTATAGCTTTTAGGACTGCGAACGACATGAAATACGGATTTAATAATTTCATAAAGCCATTCCTTAACCGTTGTTTTCCCGTTCTTTCCTGCGATTGCCACAATGGGATAGGTGATTGAACTCCTATGCTTGCTTGCAATTAATTGAAGGGAATGAACAGGATCCTCAACCAATAAATACACGGCATCCTCATGAACAACCGAAGGGGCTTGTGTGAGGAGAAACACACGAATGTTTTGCTCGTATGCCGCTTCTACAAAGTGTTCACCGGATCTAAAGCTCCCTTTAAGTGCAATAAAACATCCGTTTTTCGCTCCAAAAAGCGTACGTGAATCGATGCTTACAAAATCAATAGGCAACACGCCTTTACCAAGGACTTTTTGGGGTTGAATCCAATCAATAAAATCTGTAGTAAGGTAACCTAATTTCAATGCACAGCAAGGTTAAAACACGAACGGCACAATGGCTTATAACGTTCCACTGCCCCAACCAATACTTGTCCGGATTCATCGGAAAATCGATAAGAAAACTGTGCCAAATTTCCACAAGAAACACATATTGCGTGAACCTTAGTTACATATTCGGCAATGGCAAGCAAAGACGGCATTGGACCGAAGGGATTACCCAAATAATCCATGTCCAATCCTGCACAGATTACCCGAATCCCACGATTTGCTAAAATGGAACAAACATCAACAATTCCATCGTCAAAAAACTGTGCCTCATCAATTGCTACGATGCGTTCATCAGTTACAATATTCAAAATATCGGAAGCGTTTGACACCATAACCGCAGGTGCCGCAGTTCCCTGATGGCTTACCACATCATCCTCGCTATATCGGTTATCAATTTCAGGTTTGAACAAAATCATTTTTTGATTCGCAAATTGGGTTCTCTTCACACGACGAATTAGCTCCTCTGTTTTTCCAGAAAACATTGAACCACAAATTACCTCAACCCACCCATTTATTTTACTTTCTGTTGGAAATTGCTCTAGAAACATATGTTTGTTGTTTTGAACAAATTTAATTGAATTAAAACTTAGTTTGACCTTAAATGCAATGACTTAAGCAAGTAAATTTGTTCACACACTTAAATAAATTGTTAATAATATGGAATCATTAAGCAAGAGATTAGTCGATGAAATTAAAGGGTTCACCGCTGGTTCAGGAGATGCAAAAACATTAGATAAGGCAATCGCTACAGCACATGAGCTACTTGAAAAACTCTATATTCTTCGATATAAATCGTATGAGGCAGGTATATTCAAAGAAACACCAAATGAAATTCCAGAGTTTGACTTAGCTGCACTTAGCGTTGAAGAAGAACAAATTAATCAAACAGAACAAATAGAACCGATAATTCCAACAGCATCGGAACAACTGTTTGATTTACCAAGCCATGAAGATGCGGGTGAGCAAATTATTACACATGAAGATCAGCCCGAATTACTACCTCTTAATGATATTGTACCAACGGTTGAAGAAGAACTACCAATTGCCATAGAACCTGTTATTCAAGCGGAGATTCCACTGGAGCCCTTAGTTGCTTCAACACCTTTGGCTTTGGACGCACTTATTTCAATATCACATGGTAAACATGAGAAAATCGATAAGTTCAATGGCAATTATTCATTAAAAGAAAAAATCACATTTATTAATGAATTGTTTAACGGTTCAAGTGAATCGTTTGCTTCAGCAGTAAAACAAATCGACTCCCATGCAAGCATGGATACGCTAATGCCAACCTTAAATTACCTTTCCGCAACGCATACTTGGAGTAACGCAAATCAAGAGGCGCTGAGCAAGTTTATTGAGAAAGTTGTAGCGAAATATGCATCGTAAGCAGTTATTACTTTTATTAAGTCTCCTGACCACCTATTTGAATTTGGCGCAAAGTCCATTAACTGCATACGCTAAAAAAATAACAACGGTGCTTTGTTCTCCCGAAATGGAAGGGCGAGGATATGTTAATGACGGATGTAAAAAAGCCGGGATCTATTTAACAAGTGAATTCGAACGAATAGGCTTAGTGCCATTAAATGGGTATTCGAATCAATCGTTTTATATCAATGTAAATACCTTTCCGGGTAAATGTAAGGTTCGGGTTAATGGACGAAAACAAGAGCCTGGGGTAGATTACCTCGTTCACCCCAGCAGCAGTGCTTACCGCGGAAAATTAAAGTTAATTCAATTAAGTGCCGCTGAGATTATCAAATTCCCATTTGGGAAAAACCTGGAGGACCATACCGCGATTGTTTTTATTCCCAACAAAGGAATGGCTAAGGATACACTTAAGATGGTCAAAACCAAATTAGAGAAACTTGCACGAATTAATGCACCTGTGGTAGAATACACGAACGAAAAATTAACCTGGAGTGTGTCTTCAGACGCCTTTAAGTTTCCTTACATTAAGTTAGTTGATTCAGCAATAAGCGTGGCGCCAAAACAAATTAAGCCCCGAGTTGATGCACAACTAAAGCAAAATGTTGAAGTACAGAATATCCTTGGATATGTTCCTTCAAAAAATCCTAGCGATAGTTTTATTATTGTTTCAGCACATTATGACCACTTGGGTCGAATGGGGAAACAAACCTATTTTCCGGGAGCCAATGATAATGCAAGTGGCGTAGCTATGATGCTTAGCATAGCCAAAGAAATTCAAGGTCAACCGCTACCAAATCACAACGTGTTGTTTATCGCCTTTGCAGGGGAAGAAATGGGGCTAGAGGGTTCGAGTTTTTTTGTAAATCAGCACATCTTGGGTGGAGATCAAATAAGCTTGGTCTTGAATTTAGACATCATGGGTAGTGGTGAAGAGGGTATAACGGTTGTTAATGGTACCGTTTACCCACAATTATTTCAACGTTTAGTTGAATTAAATGAATCTACACAATCCGTTATTCAGATCAAACCAAGAGGTAAAGCGGCAAATTCCGATCATTATCCCTTTTCGGAAGCAGGAATTCCAGCGGTTTTTATTTATACAATGGGGCCTAATAAAAATTACCACGACATTCACGATAAAGCTGAAGCCTTGTCCTTTGACCGCTTTGATCAGCTGCATTATTTATTGTTGCGGTTTTTGCAGTCGTTTTAAGTACTTGCTTTGTTCAATTACTTGAATAAACAGTGTTCCAAAAAATATGATAAGTGTCCAAAGTACGGGCATTAAAGGCCAGTGTTTAGCCATGAAGACAAAAAGAAAGGTTAGAAAGGTGAACACTTGTAGGGTAATCAAGGATAACGCGGGAATAATTACCTCAATCTTTTGTTGCTTGTAAACCGGCCAAAACGTTACGGCATAAAGTGTCTGCAGAAATAAACTTATGCTCAATACATGAATAGGAAAAGAAACTCCAATCAACATCAATAAACACGATCCACAAAGCGCCCAAGCATAACCAGCAATAAAATACATGTTATGAATTTAATCGATTCAACGCGCGTATGATATAAACCATGGATCCAATAACACCGAGCAATAGGCCGCTCATAAGCAAATATGGCGTACGAAAGCCAAAATACTGGTCTCCTTTGTATCCAAGATATCCAAAAATAGCCATGAAGGCAATCATTTGAAAGCCCAAAGAGGAGTATTGCACGAATTTACGTTGCGAATTCGCCGGGTCGGGTTTAGTCATCTAATTTGACATCCGCAGTAAAGGTAGTGTGCGAAGAAGGGGATTTCATAACACAAGAGCCTTCAAAAATTGCACCTTCCTGAATAATCAATTTAGTAGTTTGAATATCTCCTTTAATGCGTGCAGTTTCATTCAATGTCAAGAGTCCTTCAACTGTAATCTCTCCATCAACGCTGCCATTAATTTCTGCGTTAACACAAACTAAATTACCACGTAATTTACCTGTCGAACCGATAACTACCTTACCTGAGCAAGACAAATTACCATGCATTTCTCCGTCCAACACGAAATTAGAATCGGAAACGACATCGCCAGTTAATTCTGTACCAACAACAATTCTGTTAGTTTCTGTGCTCTCCTCATATTGTGAGGTGCTATTAAAAAAGTCTTTTCTTTTTAACATTGAATCAGTAGTTAAGATCGTAAAATGTCTTATATCCTTCAAAGTTATCGGATTCAATCAACTTTTTCAAATTTTCCTGGGTAATAATTGAGATTTTGTTATTTTGATATTCGCCAAGTACATCCGTAGATGCCTTGTATAGATTCACAAAATCCATTGCTGCAGCGATGGTTTTAAAATCTGAAACTAGTACCATGTTGGTTTCCTTTAAGGTCATTGCACTGGTTACTTTCGGTTTACTTTTCTTAAATGTTTTAGTTGAAAAATCTGAAACCGAAGATTTCAAGTCATCGAAGTCTTCCTCTGCATCCAAGAGCACCATAACAAATTGTGGAACAGAGTCATTAAAAACAAAAATGCCATTGGATTTTGGGCGATAGGTTTCAAATGTAGAAACCCCTTTTTCTAGGATGGTTAATAATTCTTTTGCTCTATCTGCCTGAGGGGTTCCTGGTTTTTCCTCAATTACATTTTTTAATTTGGGGATTAATAATTTTTTATCTTGTGTAAGTTGTCCATACGCTAATACATTGAGTAGAAGATATTCCGCACGGTATGCATTCGCTTTATCTTCCAACACCACCTTTTCCGAAAGCTCAAAAGCGAGCTTGTAGTTTAACATTTCATACTCATGAAGCGCAAGTAAGTAGTCCTTCTCTGCTTTCACTCTATTCTCCTTTAACTTCTCAAAGAATTCAGGATCTAAAAAATAATTCGCAACATCTGATTTTGGATAGTGGGTTAAAATATGAGTTTTATACGGCGGTTCTTTTCCTGTAGACTCGTTTATTTTATATAATTGGTACGCAGCGGATAAATCTGTTAAGTTTCTGGTTTGTTCGGTTAACACCAAATCGAATTGCTCAGAAGCCAAGGCTGGTTCTTCAAGTAAGTCCTTGTATAAGGAGCCTGCGGTATAACGCGCATCTATTTCACGAAGCACTGATGCCTGATAAGCACTATCACTGAGCGGCAATCGTTTTCTCATAGTTTCTAAATCCAAGGTGTCCTCCGAGGTTTTGGCTGTTTGAGTTGTCCCAAGGGAATCTTTCTGGTCCTCTAAGGCCATGGGATCTATGTTGGTGCTTAATTTAGAGGAGCGGCGCCAATCATCTTCGTTTTTCCGATCACCCCATAATTTTCTAAACTCTTCAAATCCTTCCTGTTTCAACTTTGGGTTATTGAACACCCACTTATCTCCAGCACCTGCCTGAGACCCCGCTTGAGCTTGGTCTTGCAAGGCCCGCAGTTTAGCCGCTTCTAATTCTTTACGTTGTTGGGCTTCTTCCTTAAGTTGTTTAATAACATCTTTAATGAACGCTGTTTGGGTTTTTTCATCCATTTTCGCAATGCGCTGGACGCTATCTTCATAGAGTGCAATCTCCATCGCCGCAACCAAATTGGCCAATTTAGATGCTTTTGACCGAATTAATTCCCCGTTTGGATACCCTTCCGGCATGCTTGTAGCACATGAATCGTAATATTTCTGAGCGGCCAGGTAGGATTTTTCATTGTACGCTAAATCTCCTAACTTTTCATAGGAAAGGGCTTTTTGACGTTTATTTTTAGTTGAATAGAATGCGGACATTGTATAAAAAACCTTTGCCATAGCCACATTAGCTCTGGATTGTTCTAGTTGGGCTTTTGCATAAAATATTTGATCTTTAAAAGCCGCGTTTTTCTCATCACGCAACATTTTCTCCAACATTTTAACATCCCGCTCTGAGGTTCCTAATACGGCACACGTTAATTTCGCATTGAAACTTACATCATACAACGCCGCGGGCGAAATGGCATGCTTAAATGAAATAAGCGCTGAATCCACGCGATTGCTGCTCAAGTAGAGCTGACCAAGAATGAATGAAAGCCTTGTTTTTTCACGTTTTGACTTACACTTATTCACTGCCATGGTCAGAGGAAAAAGCGCTTCAGAAGCTTGATGTTTCCTCATAAATAAGTCTGCGCGGGTTTTATAAATTTCAAATTGAATTTGGTCATTCATTTCGGGTTTAAAATCATCCGCATTCTTATCTTTTGCTTTTATTTTCCCAATCTTTTGAAAAAACGACTTCTTTTTTTGTTGTAAGGCCTCTTGTTGCAATTCATCCAGAATGGTTAGGGCTTCAGTTAATCTATTCTCTTCGATATAAATTCTAGCGATCCATAATTCAGACAAGTATTTTGATGGATCTTTCTGAAAAAATCGTTTTACAAACTGAAAGTTTTTAAGGGCTTTATCAAAATCTCTTCGGTAATAGTAGGCTTTCCCAATAGTTAACCAGTTTTCATCAATCCATGCGTTGTATTCTGCTTCTTTTGGCCCATCAGCTGAAGGCATTGAATGATTACGAATTACTTTCGCACACTTGACAACCGCAGTATCAATTGCCGCATACATAGATTTTGACTCTTCTTCACTTGGAGCGGGTTGAATCTTTAACCAATCATAAAAATCTTCTTTACGATTTTTTTCATAACTATTTACCGACATAGTTAATAGTTCATTGGCATTAAAGTACCCGTTGTATTTAGCGGTCATCCCGTGGTAGGTACGATTAATAAACGCATTTTTGTTGGTTGAACAAAACACCAAGAAAAGTGGAGATATCAGTAAAGCTGCTTTAAGATATGGGTTGAGTATTTTCTTCATGCGTGCGCGCGACAAAACGAATTTCCTCGCCTTTTATTGTTTCTTAAGCAATGTTTGTAAATACTTGTTGGATGTCATCATCGTCTTCGATCTTATCCAACATTTTTTCAATATCGGTTAATTGTTCCTCAGAAAATTCAACAGGAGAGGTAGGAATACGCTTTAAACTGGATTTCTGAACTTCTATCTGCATGTCTTCCAGGGCTTTGGCAATCGTTCCGAACGAAGTGTAGTCCCCATAAACGATAATCATTTCCTCCTCTATCTCTATGGATTCGCATCCCGCATCAATTAAATCCAATTCCAACATTTCTGGATCCATGGACGCCGTTTTTGCAATTTCGAATACACTTTTTCGAGCAAACATAAACTCCATAGAACCATTTGGAACAACCATGCCACCCGATTTATTAAAATAGGACTTTACATTGGCTACTGTTCGGGTTGGATTGTCTGTAGCGCATTCTACATAAACCAACACGCCATGCGGTCCTTTCCCTTCATAATTAACCTCAGTAAAGGACGCGATATCTTTTTGAGCTGCACGCTTAATAGCAGATTCTATATTATCCTTGGGCATATTCTCAGACTTCGCATTTTGAATTGCTGTGCGCAATTTAGCATTGGTCGTTGGGTCCATCCCCCCTTCTTTAGCAGCCATTGTGATGGCTTTACCTAATTTCGGAAACATCTTGGACATCTTGTCCCAACGTTTTTCTTTTGCTGCTCTGCGGTATTCAAATGCTCTTCCCATAGTAATATGATGTGTTACAAAGGTAATGTAATCCGTAGAAATTTTCAAACACCTGATAACTGTGACAATACCGCGGTAATATAATTCAATACGGGTTCTTTACCGCTTGCGGAAGTGGCAGAAGTAGTAAACAAGGGGGGGAGTTCTTCCCACGTTTTTAACATCTCCTTTTTATACTTGGCTAAATTTCGGTTTAATTCTGTACTTGAGAGCTTATCAATTTTAGTAAATACCATGGCAAAGGGCACTTGGTTTTCACCACACCAATTCATGAATTCCAAATCGATTTTTTGAGGCTCCAACCGCGAATCCAATAAAACAAACACCAAGGTTAATGCCGTACGTTGTATTAAATAATTCGAAATCAACTTCTGCCATTTATCCCGTTGATTCTTTGATACTTTAGCATATCCATACCCTGGAAGATCTACTAAATACCATTTCTCATTGACAATAAAGTGATTAATAAGCTGGGTTTTTCCGGGTGTTCCTGATGTCTTAGCTAAACTTTTATTCCCCATTAACATATTAATGAGTGAAGACTTTCCGACATTGGATCGACCAATAAAAGCAAACTCGGGAAGCTTCGTATCGGGACATCCTTTATAATCAGCACTTGAAATCAGGAATTCCGCTGTTTTTATTTTCATACTCCAAAGGTAAACTTTAGATTGGGCTTGAACAATATTGCATACGACTTGTTTTCATTTTATGGCATTCTATAAGATTCGAGACGTAGAAGTATTAACAGGTATAAAAGCCCACACACTCCGTATATGGGAGCAGCGGTATGGTATGTTGATTCCAGAACGCACAGAAACTAAAATCCGTACTTACACCGATGAGGAGCTCGTTTACTTGCTGAACATTAGAATTCTGATGGACCATGGAATGAAAATTTCCAGGTTGGCTGAATTATCACGTGATGAAATCAGAGCTAAGGTTGCCGAAGTCAAATTGAACACACCAGCCGGTAGCGCCCAAGAGAAACTGATTGTTTCTTTAGTAGAAATGGACGAGGGTTTATTTCATGCGACACTTAATGAAATCATCGAATCAACATCACTAGAAGATACGTTCCGACAGTGTCTAATTCCTTTTTTCGACCGCATTGGTGTTATGTGGCTTACGGGATCGATAAATCCCGCCCAAGAACATTTTATTTCAAACTTGGTACGGCAAAAAATTGTCTCTGAGGTGGACAAGCTTAAAGTTCCTGAAGACCGTTCAAACCCCGTTATGTTGTACTTACCAGAACACGAATGGCATGAAATAGGCTTGTTGTTTTATCATTATTTACTACGAAGCCAGGGTGTTTATTCTTTGTATTTAGGTCAGAGCCTGCCTTATGAATCGGTGGTGTTAAGTATTGAAAAAGTTCAGCCGCGATGTGTGGTTAGTTCTTGGCTGACCTCTGTAGAGGAAGGGTTTATACACGGTTATTTTGCACAATTGCGCAGACAATTTCCAGAATTATTAATTATAGCCGGCGGAGCTCAACTTGGAATACACCATGCATCAATTAGTAACTTGGTTACGCCGCTTCAACACGCCGAAGATTTAATCAATTTGATTAAATCACCACGTTTACAATCTTCCCAGGCACAATAATAATTTTCTTTGGTGCTTTACCTTCAAGCCATTTAACCGTTTCGGCTTGAGATAAAATAGCCGATTGAATTTCTTCAATACTCAGCGATAAGGATAAGGATACTTTGAACCGCATCTTGCCATTGAAAGATACCGGGTACTCATAATCAGATTCAACCAGATAATCCGGATTAAATTCTGGATAGGTTTGCTCATACAAGGAACCGGGTTCATGACCAAGTTTCTCCCAAAGCTCCTCGGTAATATGTGGGGCGTATGGTGCGAGTAAAACCGTTAATGGCTCTAAAATTTGACGGAAATTACCTTTAGACTCTGTCAATTCATTCACGCAAATCATAAAATTCGAAACGCCCGTATTAAATGAAAAACGGTCTAAATCTTCGCGTATCTTACGAATCGTTTTATGTAAGGTCTTAAAGTGTTCTTTGCTTGGCGTTGTTTCATTCACCTCAAATGTCCCATCGATATGAAATAATCTCCAGTATTTCTTCAAAAACCCGTGTACCCCTGTAATTCCTTTGGTATCCCATGGTTTACTTTGCTCCACTGGACCTAGAAACATTTCATACATCCGTAGGGTATCTGCTCCAAACCGATCAACTAACTCGTCAGGAGTTTGAACGTTATATTTAGACTTTGACATTTTTTCTACCTCGTGTCCACACAAATAAACTCCTGAGGGTTCTAATATAAACGTCGCATCTTTATATTCACTGCGCCAAGCTTTGAATCCCTCTATGTTTAATTGGTCATTGGAAACCAATGAAATGTCGACATGGATTGGGGTGGTTTCATAGCCATCTTTCAACCCAGCACTCACAAAAGTTTGTTCTCCTATCACGCGATACACAAAACTGCTACGTCCTAAAATCATTCCTTGATTGATCATCTTTTTGAAAGGCTCATCAAACGGAATAATCCTTAAATCGTGTAAAAATTTACACCAAAACCTCGCATACAATAGGTGTCCGGTAGCATGTTCTGCACCGCCCATATACAGATCAACATTTCCCCAATACGCAATTTTTTCAGGTGAAGCCAATTGCAATTCATTGGTTGGGTCAAGGTATCGAATAAAATACCATGAACTTCCTGCCCAACCCGGCATGGTAGATTTCTCATATTCATACACCTCTTCAAACTTCCAATGCGTTGCTCTGCCAAGCGGTGGATCACCATCTTCTGTGGGTAGATATTTATCTACTTCCGGTAAATCCAAGGGCAATTTGTCTTCAGGTATCAGGTAGGGAATGTCGTCTTTAAAATACACTGGTATTGGTTCACCCCAATACCGCTGACGACCGAATACTGCATCTCGTAGTCTATAATTAATTCGTTTTGTGCCGTACCCGTGTTCGGCTATAGCGGAAATCATTCGTTGAACAGCCTCGGTCACAGATAAGCCATTGAGGAAATCGGAATTGATCATTGTACCTGATTTCTCAGTCCATGCGCCCATGTTAAAATCGTGATCAGCTGAAGGATTTATAACGTGTTTGATAGCCAATGAAAAATGAGTGGCAAATTTATAATCTCGTTCATCATGCGCCGGAACGGCCATCACTGCACCTGTTCCATAACCAACCAAGACGTAATCGCCAATCCAGATTGGAATCGGTTCCTTGGTAAAAGGGTGGGTGGCATATGATCCAGTAAAAACACCCGATATCGTGTTTACATCGGCCATCCGTTCGCGCTCACTTCTGTTTTTCGATGTAGAGACATAAGTTGCAACCGCATCGCTCTGTTCATCTGTCGTTAATTGGGTTACAAGCTCGTGTTCTGGAGCCAAGGTAAGAAACGAAACCCCAAACAAGGTATCCGGCCGCGTGGTAAATACTTCAATAGAGCCTTCATGATTTAGTAACGGAAAATGAACTGAAGCCCCCTCGCTTCTGCCAATCCAATTTCGCTGAGTTTCTTTAATGCTATCGAACCAATCCACGCCGTCTAACCCATCTAATAAGCGCTGCGCATAGGCGGTAATCCGCATGCTCCATTGCTTTAAGCGCTTGCGCTCCACAGGGTGACCACCGCGTTCAGATAGACCGTTAACCACCTCATCATTCGCCAAGACTGTTCCTAGCGCAGGACACCAATTCACATAAGATTCACCCAGATAGGCTAAGCGAAAGTTCATTAAAATTTCCTGTTGTTTTTGCTCTGTAAACGTTGCCCATTCTGCAGCTGAAAATGGAGCAACTTCAGTTTCTATTCCTCCATGCAAAGCGCTTAATGAATCCGCAGATAAGCCCTGTTGCTCAAATTCCTTAATTAACTCATTAATTGACGCTGCTTTATTCGTTATTGGATTATACCAACTGTTGAATAATTGCATAAAGATCCATTGGGTCCATTTGTAATAAGATGGCGAAGAGGTTCGTATCTCTCTGGACCAATCATAATTAAATCCAAGCTTATCCAATTGTTCCCGATACCTATCGATATTTTCTTTGGTTGTCTTAGCCGGATGCTGCCCTGTTTGAATGGCGTATTGTTCTGCGGGTAAGCCAAATGAATCGTACCCCATAGGGTGCAGCACATTGAACCCAATATGCTTTTTGTATCTCGCAAAGATATCCGAAGCAATGTATCCTAAGGGATGGCCTACATGCAATCCAGCACCGGAAGGATACGGGAACATATCCAATACGTAAAAAGTAGGTTTTGTTGAGGTTTCTTCAACGCGGTACGTCTGATTAATCTTCCAGAAATGTTGCCATTTCTTTTCAATCTCTTGAAAGCGATATTCCATGGGTGAATTTAAGCCACAAAGATACGAAAAGCCCCATTAACGTAAGTAAAGAAGATTACCTAAAGCAAACAATAGTAGGCCAGGGTCTAAATCAAAACGCCTTGGCATATTCCAATTGCTGAACAAAACATAAGTAGAAAAAGCGCTAAATAATATAGCTCCCAAAACCCAGTTAGGCAGGAAAAAAAATGTTAATCCAAGAATTACGAAAATAATACTGAATAGAACCCAACGCAATACGTTCCAAGGCAGTACTTGAGGTAGTGTTTTCAATCTAATCGAATCAATTTCACTGTCTTTAACGTCAGACGCTGTTGCTAAAACTCCAAATACGAGTAGTAACACCAGGCATAAAACCAAATTTAAAGCCTCTGGTGTTGACTTTACACTAAGCATGAACATAGTCCAACTGCTTGCAATTATAGGCGTTTTTGCCCAGGGTATTTCACGGAACCAGGGGTAAGTTATTGTCAGCACTATTGCAAACAGCAAGGGGAAAACAAGTACATGATAAGCTGTCCAGGGCAAGGTTAGAACCAAGCACAATCCGAAAAGTAAATATACCCGCATAATGACTGAAGTTCTAGGAAAAGAATAATACACAAACACTGCAAAACCGAGCAGGATTGGGTACCATAAATCGGTTGTTTTATTCAATGAATAAGCAAAAAGAAACGTTGAGAACCCAAGTAAAATATGGGTTGACTTAAACTGCATTTACAATAGCTTCAACTGGTATTTCTTCAATACACCTGCAATCCAATCCCTTAGCACAGCGTTCACACAAGGGGTCTTTCACCATTACTATGGAATGTTTACCGAGGGGCTTCCATCGGCCCGGATGAATGGGGATACGAGAAGAAAATAGACCAATCGCTCGTATATCTAAAATTCCAGCGATATGCAGAGGACCAGTAGAACAGGCAATGAGGGCATGGGCTTTACTTATTAATGAAATTAAACCGCCAAGCGAAAATTTCCCGCAAACATTTTCAACGCCTGCAATGTGATCGAACGCGGATCCTATTTGAATCCCTTCTTTCGCCGTTCCCGTAATTAACACCTGTTTTCCTCGTTTTGCTAACATCTCAGCAAGCGCTACGTAATGAATCAATGGATAATTAATCGCACTACCTTGTGAAAGCGGGTGCAGAATCACATAGCCAGGCGGAAAAAAGTCAGGTTCGGTTGGGATAATAAAATGATCTTTTAATGATTTGATCTGTTCAAATTGTGGAATGGTATCCAAACCGAGCGGTTTCAATAAATGAAAATTCAACTGAGCTTCATGCAGCGGTGATTTTTTTCGGGTAAACGATACACGAATATTGCAATTCAACCAATGAAACCAGCGATGGCTGGTGCCAATGCGATATGGTATACCTGCATGTTTTGCCCATGAAGCAATCTGCTTATTTGGAAACACATGCAGAATAAGGTCACTTTGAAGCAAAGAATTACGCGTATTATGGTCGGAATTCTCGAGGTCTTCAAGGAGTAAAATTTCATCTACAGGTTCAAAACATTGCACGAAATCTTTTGTATAGCTCTTGCATAAATATACCAA
>JBEGMB010000042.1:0-6166 GCA_041183245.1 Bacteroidota bacterium | reverse complement strand
CCATTGCACCCGCGCCTTTATCCGTTTGAATAGGTGCTGCTCCGATACCATCCTGAAATTGTTCTTTTCCTGTCACTGGGTTAATAACGTGCAATCGTACCGTAACAACAACAGAATTAGCGAGTACTTGCGTTTGCTTCACCTCTACCCACCAATTACCAAAGATGCGAGTTAGTAAGTATTCAACGCGCTCAATAGGCAAGTAACGATAGCCGTTTATCATTGGATGATTTACCAACCAACTTTGCGGTGGCTCTTGGTTGCACAACACCATGAAAGCGTTGTCTTTGATTGATTCGTCAGAATCTTGCACCAACTCGTTTAACGTTGGTAGTTTTTGTAATTGACTCATAGTTATTTGTTTAAAGTTTTCAAATAAGCCTTGTAAGCATTATAAACCGCTTCAATCTGTTTGAACTCTGGCGTGTTTCGCGGTGTTGAAATGATTTCATCCGATGCAAAGAAAGCATCCCAATCTTCAATCGTTCGTTTTTCACATCCAATATGGATTAGATTTCCGTTTGTTATGCCGTGAGTCCATTTGCAGAATATAGGCATTTTTATAACGTTACTCAAATCCGCGTTAATCAAATTCGCGTTAATCAAATCCGCGCCACTCAAATCCGCGCCACTCAAATACGCGGCTCTCAAATCCGCGTTAATCAAATACGCGTCACTCAAATTCGCGCCTCTCAAATACGCGTCACTCAAATCCGCGCCTCTCAAATACGCGTCACTCAAATCCGCGCCACTCAAATCCGCGCCACTCAAATCCGCGGCTCTCAAATACGCGCCACTCAAATACGCGTTTTCTTTTAACGCTTGTAATACCGCATCTTTAATAGTTGCATTTTCTTTTTCGTAGGTGAATAACACCCCTCCGAATCTTGATTTAATTTCGATTTTCATAGTTCTGTTTTTATTTCCACGAATTTACTCATTTCCCCACGTTCATGGCTCTATATTGTGATGAACGGTTAATTGGTTTGATGAGTGGTTAATCCTTGATTAGGTAATACCCATCCAAACCGCGCTTTAACGCTCTACGAATAATCTCATCACAGAACAAATGCCGTGCAGATATTGGCAGTGTCGCATCAATTACGTTCGCTGCTTCGATTCTCATGCGCTCGGCTTGTAATTGGCACTCACTCCAAAGTAAATCCTTTTCCTCACGTGTGAATAGTTCTTTAAAGTTGTCCGCAAACGATGCCGCTTGAAACGGTGTACCACTCCACTCTTTTTTGTTGTTTAGGCAGTCGATGTAAAGGGCATAACTTTCCTCTTTGAATCGTTGCTTTTCCTGTTGCTCTGATTCCTTTTGCTCAAACTTTCGTTTTTCCTGTTCCGAAATAGATAGTATCAATCCCTTTTTACGTGTCATATCTTCGATTGGTTGCATTATCTCATCACGTGTAAGGGAAACACCTTGTCGCTTTTCAATCGTGCGTTCAGAATAGCTTAAATTCAACTCTTCAAAAGTTAGGCTCGGATGCCGTTGCATGATTGTTTGAATCGTAACGCGTATTAAATCAGCGTCAAGATTGTCTACGTTTAACCCGTAATAAACCCGAATGATGTAACCGATTGCCTTTGTAAGCCGTGTCAAATCATCCTTGCAAAGTTCTTTGTTTTCATTCAAGCACGCTCCAATCAGCTTCTTCGATACCGCTCCCGCTGTTGGTAGTGCCTGTACTTTGTTCTGGATTGATTCCAAGTACTCGTGCTGTAAGATCGTTGACTTGCTCATCAAGTGTCCTTCTTGGTTGTGTTGTAGTTCCATTTTGATTGTGTTTAAATTTGTTGTTGTTATTTGCCCAAGTTTTCAATCTTCTTTCCAAATCCCAAGTCTTTTGCATTTCCTTTCTGAATTTAGTTCCTGATTGATTTGGTTCTGACCAATACTCGTAAAACTCTTTAAGCATATCACGTGGATAAATCGAAGAAAAGTCTTTTAGGGTTTCAGCAAATTTTAATTTGCGTTCATTTAATTTATCTTCTTTTCCTTCTTTACATTCTTTATTCTTCTTTCCTTCTTTTATTGGTGTCAAATGCGTTTCATCTGCGTTTCGTTTGCGTTTCATTTGCGTTTCACTTTTCGTTTCCTCGCTCTGATAACTCTCGTAATTACAGATAGTTAACCGTGTCGTTACCGTTTCACTTTTTAGTACTATCATGCCATCACTTTGTAACAAGTCGAAAAAACGTCTTACAGCAGATTTATCCCAATTCCAACGCTTTGACCAACTATCCAATGATAGTATGCTTTCACCTCGTTTCACCTCAATCAATTTGCCTTTAATGACAGTCTTTGTGTCTGCAAAATTCACGGTAAAAAGAATATCAATCCACGCTTCAAGTTTGGAGAATTTACGTTTCTCGGTATACAACCAATGGTTGTTTAATTGTCTATGTAATTTTATCCATCCTGACATAATGTTTAAATAAAAAACCCCACAAAGTCCGTAAGGCTCTGACCTCTTACTTCTTTTGCAGGGTTGTTTCAAACTCTTAGGTACTATAATGTCAGAGCGTACCGAATTGCAAATGTATTAAAAAATGCATTAATCTATTTCTGGTTCCCATGCTTCAGAAAAATCCTTATTTTGAAATAAAGATGCGAGTCCAGTAATTTGCTTCATTCTCAAAAGCTCATCAATACTCATACCAACGTGTTTACATATCCACGCATCACCCTTACCCATTTCAACTAATTCTGAAACGATTGTACTCATTAATTCTATAGAGTGTGATCCTCTCGCTCTATTGTGACGTATAGTTGATGCCATTCTATCTGATCTACCTTGCTTCCATTGATTAATATTAACAACAGGTAAACGACCATGAACACGTTGTTTTACTTCCTCTACTTCTTTTCCAACTCTATTACGGTGAAATCCATCAATTACAGTAATGTGTTCATCTTCTTTAAATGAAACTATTGGCTGTGTATAACCATCTTCCATGATAGATTGTCGTAAAAGTTCCATTTCAGGAGGAGCAACACTGTTTGGGTTGTAATCATTTGCTCTTACCGAGTCATTTTTAACCCAAAGAACACAATCAACTGGCTCATTGCGCATTGGTGATATTTCATGCAATGCAATTTTTATTTCATTAATTGCATCAATTTTCTGGTCAATTGTCATTTGGTCATAACCAGGAATCAAAGATTTTATTTGTTCTTTCATCGTTAATCAATTATAGTTTCCATTTTCATCGTGCGTTTCGTCACCTCTTAATGGAGGATTAAAAACACTAATTAAAACAACATCTGTTATTGCTGTAAATAAGTGTGGCTGATGTTTATCAACAATATATGTTACTCCAGGTTCAATTTTACATACTTCACCAGTAATAAGATCCTCTAAATAACCATTACCACTAACACAAAAACATGCCTCTTGATGATTTTTGTAATGCCACTTATAAGGACCTCCTTTGTTAATTTCGGTTTGCATCATAGCAAATCCAAGGTTATCTTTTTTCAAAACTGTTCGGTAACTCGTGCCGCCAGTAAATTTTACTCCTGTTACTTCTTTTACGTTAACTGTTTTCATATTCGGCTGTATTTTTTCTTAATATATTTCATTCGTTCAATTTGTTCCTTTGTTGGTGACAATCCTAGGTATTTGCAAGTATGATCGTTCTTTAAAACTGTAATTGCAAAACGTTTCCAACTAGCAACATCTGAATTGTGACAACTCAACATATCTAAATGATCAGGCATTGACTGTATAACAACCCTCCTTTTATCCTTGTTCCCGTGCGCTGTATTTCCATTTATTTTAAATGAAATTTTGTGCTTAATCAATTCATTTATTATTGATTCAGGTAATCCGCGCCCCACTCTACCCCAATACTTTATTGACTGAATGAAGCGCGATTTAAAATTTTTTGATGACTTTTCTGGTAGCGTGTCAAGAAGAAATTTAACAAAAGATTTCCACGTATGTCCTGGAGGTAATTTAAAGCTATTATAACTTAATTGTTTTCCATAAGTAGCAACAAAATTAGCTCCGTTTACACGGGCGCACAATGTTGCCCAGACGTGCGGATCAATAATCCTATACAAATTTAATGAGCTTTTACTTTCACTCATAAATGGACTTGCAACACGCATTTGATGAATTGACAAGCCAGCTTTCCAAAACGTATCATACAACTCATTATAATCCCATTCAAACTTACAATTTGCAATCCAAATATCCTCTGTTCTCCAATCGTAAATTGGATAGCAATTATATGTGTGCTTTGTGTTTCTTTTTGTCCACAAATGCCCCCCATGAGTTTGTTTGTTTTCATTTACAATTGCTCTCCACCTATTTAAACTTTCGTGTGTCCTAATACCAATTAAACATGCACAATCTTCGCCTTGCGAATACCATTCACCAAATTCATCCCAGAACTCTTGATACCCCATGTTTTCTTTAAAAAAAGGTAATCGGTTGTTTTCAATATTTACAATGTACTCGTCTTTTGGCATTGGTCTGATCCATCTATGTTCATCATTAATACCCCAACACTGCCAGTCAATTTCGTAACTCGAAACAGTACATGGTAAGGTAATTGGCAAGCAACACCAATACACTTCTAAAACATCAAGATTAGCACGAATAATACGGTGCATAAAATCTAGTGATAGTGTATAATTAGCTTCATTATCCATTACCATTACACCAACTTTGCGTCCTGGATAATTTTTACGCAATTCATCAATTACCATGTTCAGCATTACACCGCTATCCTTACCTCCTGAAAAGGAAACGTAAACACGGTTAAATGAATTCAGAATGTATTGAATGCGATCTACAGATGCGTCATAAACATTCATTCCAATAGGTTTCATCATAATTCAAGTTTTAATTGTTTTACTTTCTGTCTGTTATCAATTTCAATGCGTTTTAATGCATCATAAAAAGGTGATTTTTTTGCAGTGTAACCAAGAGATTTTAAACTGTGATCGTTAGTCAATATAGCAAAGCAAATGCGCCTATAAGATGGAACTTTATTTCTTTTCTCTAATTCCTTTGGTGCTTCGTCTGGAATCCCATTGTAATAACATCTGTTTTCCCACTCCTGAATATAATTTTCTATTTCGTGTTTCATACTTTAAAATGTGTTTTTTAGCAATTCTATTTGCAATGTTTTGTTGTTCAATCGTTAAATTAGCCCATGCTATACGAGTTATGTATTCTGGTGCATTATGAATAATTGAACAGCAAGCAGCACCAATCCATGCATTTCTGTTTTGAGATGTGTTTGATAAATTTTCCTTTGTCGATATTTTCCATTTATTAATTACCATTTCACATGCTTTGTCAAAAGCGGATGGAACAGAAAATAAATTGGTGCATTTTTGAATCAAATCATCTTCATTTTGAAGTTTTGAATCATTAAACATACCATTTAAATAATCCTCCCATAACCAATAAGGGTGATAGATTCTTTTCATAGTTTTAATTTTTATCAAAGTTAGTGTAACGTTTTGTTACTGGTTATTAAATGTGATGAACGGTTTTTATTCCTGTTCATCGGTTTGTTCTGTGAAGTTTTCATTGATCCATTGCCTAAACGCTCTTTGAATGTTCACTTGTTGCTCAATCATTGTGATGTCAGCACCTTTGAGAATCCACTCGTCGAATGAACGTATTTCTGCAATGATTCTATTTGCTCGTTTCTTGGCTTCAAAGCGGAGTTCGCTATCTTCTAAGAAGTCAGCAACCACGGGAGCAAGTGCCACGGCTGCTAAAAGTTTACCGTTGTTTGTCATTAGAATAGTTTTAGTTGATAATCCACATTTTCAAGCGAGAAAGGCAGTTCAGCGTTTTTCACTATCTCAATGTGATGACAGCATATAGTCGCTTCATATCGTTTGCCATTTTCCTCGCATAGCACATCCATCATTGGAAAGTCAAAGATGTAGTACACATCGCTTATTATCTCGATTATCATAGTTTTGATTTATACACCTCGCAGAAATTCCCGTTTATGAAGTCCACTCTGTGTGTGTAGTTTGCCAATTTAAGAACGTAGTTAATGTGTTCTAAATCGATTCCTGCCTGATTCATTGCGCGTGAATAAAGGTTATTGTAGTCCTCGTTGTGCACACGGCACAATTCCGCGAAATCAATCCCCTTACGTGACAGCATGATAAGCAAGTAGT
>JBEGMB010000041.1:0-6493 GCA_041183245.1 Bacteroidota bacterium | reverse complement strand
CTTAGTTGCCTTTGAAGACCCAATCCGACCGGAAGTACCGGGCGCGATTGCCGACTGTATCGCCGCAGGAATTCAAGTAATTATGATTACGGGGGATTACCCTGAAACGGCGAAATCGATCGCCACACAGATTGGATTATCACATAACGACCAAGTAATTACGGGAACAGAATTAAAAACGCTTTCGATTGAAGCCTTGCGAGAAAAAATCAAAGAAATTCAAGTATTCGCCAGAATCATCCCAGAACAAAAACTTCAACTGATTCAAGCACTCAAAGCGAATGGAGAGATTGTCGCCATGACTGGCGATGGCGTCAACGATGCGCCGGCATTAAAAGCTGCAGACATTGGCATTGCTATGGGAAAGAAAGGAACTGACGTAGCACGAGAATCTTCAGCGCTGGTCTTATTAGATGACAACTTTGCATCCATTGTATCCGCCATTCGCTCGGGAAGACGAATCCTGGACAACCTTCAAAAAGCGATGTTTTACATCATTGCCATTCATATTCCTATTATTGGGTTGGTACTACTTCCTTCCTTTATTTCTGCGCTTCCCATATTACTTATGCCGCTGCACATTGTATTCATGGAATTAATTATTGATCCAGTTTGTTCTATTGCGTTCGAATCGGAGCGTGAAGAAAAAGGGATCATGCATCGTCCCCCTCGTGACCTTAATACCCGATTCTTTGGTTTTAATAAAATACTTTTTAGCTTGCTCGTAGGTATTCTACTTCTTGCTGTGGTATTCCTTGTTTATTTTAGCTCGATTGACGAGGGACATACGCCGGGCGAGGTCCGAGCGATTGCCTTTTCTACCTTAATTATTGGGAACGTATTTTTAATCTTATCGACGCTATCAAATACTCGAAGCTTCATTGCCGTATTGAAAGAGAAAAATATTGCCATGCTTATTATCATACCTTCCGCGATTATCGTCCTATTCTTCACCTTAACCATCCCGTTTTTACAGCGGATTTTTAATTTTGAATTTCCTGGTTTTCAGCATTTAGTACCTGCTTTGCTTGGAGCCTTGGGATTGTTATTGTGCCTTGAAGGGATTAAGCTCGTAAAAAACCGAATGAAACGAAGTCGCAATTAAGCGTTAAATTCACGGTAATAAAGAACATGATTACCCGGTGTGGATATTTCAACCTGGCGAACCATACATTGTGCCAGTTGGGTTGCTCGTATACTATGATAGTTGCCACCGAAGGTAAAGAAATCAAATACAGGGGTTAGGAGTTGTCCAATTTTTTCCGCTGGTCTGGATTCATTCCGAGCACCAATCAGCATGGACGGACGATAAATAAGACAGTTTTCGAACCCTAAGGATTGTATTCCTTCTTCCGTTTCTCCTTTAATTTTAAGATAAAAATTGGAAGACTTGGCGTTTGCTCCAACCGAAGAAATCAGATGAATCTGCTGACATCCTAGTTGTTTCGCACGGCGCGCGACTTCCATGGTGATGCCATAGTCGATGGCTTTATATTGAACCAAATCCGGCGTTTTTTTACGGGTGGTCCCAATGCAGCAACAGAGCACATCAACCGAAGTTAAGGCATCCAATGCGGTCCAATCAGAAAAATCGGTTACTACTTGAATTAACTTACTGTTGGAGATCGCTAAAGGTTTTCTAACAAATACCGTTACGTTTCCTACCAAATCACTTTTAAGCAATTCACTCAAGACATTTGAACCTACTAATCCAGTAGCCCCAAGCAATAAAACTTGTTTTTTATTCATAGGGAACAAAAATAGCCGAAAAAGATAAATCAATGCCACTTGTAAAATTTACAACGCGGCGCAAGGAGTATGCAAAATTCGATTTCAATGATTTGATGTAACATTCAATCTTTGTTTAAAGCAGGAATATGAATTTAGCCAAGCGTGAGGATAAGCTTAGGGTTATAGAGATTTTTAAAGAATCTTATATTGCAAATCCACATGTACGATTTTTACTTGGTGACCGAATGTTAGCATTGCGAATGCAACTCCTTGCCAGTTATGTATTTGACATTGCTTTCAAAAGGAATGGCGTTTATTTATCTACGGATCGCGAAGGAGTCGTTGTTATGTTTGAAAAGGATAAAATCAAATTAAGTTTTGGTGAAAAACTCAAACAACTATCCATGGTAATTTTAGCCTTTAATCTGTCAAGGATTTTACGAATTAAGCAGATTGAATCAGAAATACAACAGGTTAGAAGTGGAAAGGCAAACGATTACTATGTTTGGTTTTATGGTGTCTCAAACAAAGGTCGCCATCAACAAACGGCAAGAGAACTAATGCACGCCATGTTTCAAATGGCTCAAACACTTGAAATCGAATTAATTGCAGAAACAAGTATTGCTAGAAATAAAATAATTTATGAACGATATGGGTTCGAAACATATAAGGTTCATCACTACGAATTTCCCGTTTACTTTATGCGCAGAGCACACACAACCCAAAAAGTAAATTAAACTTACTTTAAATGGAACGAACCATCCTCATTTATTTGCCAAAGCACTTCCGGAAAATCCATGGCGCACAAGCGTTTTATTTCGGCCAGTACCTGTTTATTTGGATCTACGGTTGGTCCACCCTCCCCGAGTTGTTGAATGGAAACTACCTCGCCTTTAATGAAATCACCTGTGTGCTTATTGATATATAATTTATAGATTGGTGCAATCCCACTCACCCCAGATAAACTGAAGCGACCATAAGTAGCAAAATTCCCCATGGAATAGGTGATGAATTTCCCTTTATAGCAATCAATTGCGCGTGTCACGTGCGGACCATGTCCTAATACGATATCTGCGCCATTATCTACCATCAGGTGCGCAAACTCATATACGTTCCCTCTGTTTTCACCAACAAACTCTTCGGTTTTACGGGTGACATTCGTGCGGGTACGACCCTCTGCTCCTCCATGAAAGGAGACAATCACTAGGTCACTAATTTTCTTAAGTTCAGCGAGTACTTCTAATGCTTTTTTATAATCGTTCAACTTCAAGCAACCCGAGTTCGGTGCAAATGCGGTCATTCCAATGACCTTACCATTTACGTGGATCGTATCCCAAGGACAGGTTTCTAAGCCTGCGTATTTAATACCTTTTGACTTGAGCACCCGTTGGGTATTGGTCCGACCAGCATTACCAAAATCCCCCATGTGGTTGTTGGCTAAGGACAACAAATCAAAACCCGAATCTTGTAGGTAATCTACCAGGTAATCTGGTTGACGAAAGGCATAGCATTTAGAGGGGTCGCTGCATTGTTTTACGTCTCCGCCTTCATTGAGGACTGTTCCTTCCAAGTTACCGAAGGTTAGGTCTGCATTGCGCAGGATATCACGAACGGGTTCAAGAATGTTCCCTTTATTGGCGGGAAGATAAGCCGCGCTGGGGTAATTCGTTCCCAGCATGATGTCGCCAACAGCAATCAGGGTAAGGATTGAATCTTCTGGATTAGGGTTAAGACTAACATTTTTCTTCTTTTCATGCTTCGCATGCTCCTGGCCGCTAGATGAACAAAATACAAGAGGCATTGAAATTGCCAAGACCCCAAGGGCTACATAAAAATTCTTCATTGATAACATTTATACGAAGGTCTTAAATAAAATTTAGTTGGCAAGAATAATCCTGACATTTGAAAAAACTGTAGTAAATTCAACCCATTATTCACCTGAATTGAATTATGAGAAATTTGATTGTGATTATTGTTGGTATAAGCGAATTCATGTTGTTCGGACAAGGGGGCTTTACTAATAATTCTTGGCTATCAATCCATTCTGGCGCTGGCTATGTGATACCGGAATACAGTAACATAAATTATTCGGTTACTGATCCCATTCAATCGATAAATGTCTCTTGGAATATACGCACAACCGGAAAACGTCTTACGGAACAATTATATCATTTTCCGGAGTATGGAATTAGCGCGGGTTTTTCAAACCTTGGAAATAAGGAAGTATTCGGTCATGAACTATCCTTATACCCCTACTTTAGGACTTTTTTTTATCGGGGTGTACACAGTACGTTTTTTCATCAATTTGGGTTTGGTCTTGGATATTCCACCAAAAAATTCAGCTTAGCTACAAACCCTGACAACATATCGGTTGGGTCGCACCTTAACATGCATTTTGATTACCAACTTGGATATCGCTTAAATCTTAAAAATGACTGGGGCTTAGAAGCTGCACTTCGATTTGCACATTTTTCAAACGCAAACATGGCTGAACCCAATTTAGGATTAAACCTTTTGTACCTAAACGCAGGGGTCAGGCGTTCGATTGGCACCCAAGCCCCAATCGTAAGACAAGAAATTCCTCGGAACATCAAACGTCATGAAATGGCAGTAATATATGCGCTTGGCGGCAAGCATACCCGAGCCCTTCAAAGCACTATATATTTTACCTCATCCGCTAGTATTGAATATAAATTTCATGCATTTCATAAGTATCATTTTGGCGCTGGCATCGATTTATTTTATGATTCTGCTACAGAAACGGAATTAAGTATTAAACCCGGTGCCACGTATCAACCAAAGGATGCTTTTAGCAGTGGGATCCATCTTTCGCAAGAAATAGTGTTTGGTGACTTTAGTTTTATTCTACAAGAAGGCTTGCATGTTGGATTAATCGACAAGGTACACACCTCTCCAATGTACAATCGAGCCATATTACGCTGGAAATGCAGCGATCACCTCTTAATTCACATCTCGATGAAATCACATCTCCATATACTTGACTACCCAGAAATAGGATTTGGATATCACCTAAAATCAAACCCATGAAACCAATAAAGATCCTACCTATCATTGGCTTATTATTGTTGTTTTCATGTAAAAAGCATGAACCAGTTACGACCGAACATATTGTATCAGAATTCGACACACTCGTACTATCCGATGTTTTTGATGTTAACTTAATTCAAGGAACTGAAAACAGCGTTAAAATCAAGGGTTCTAAGCAATTTATTGATGACGTTTCATGGGAAAACAAAGACAATACGCTAACATTCCACAATAACGCTAAACATAAATGGTTAAACCCTAAAACGAATAAAATCACATTAGAAATCACGGTAAACGGACTTTCGAAAATAGTAGCCAATGAGACTTGTACTATTAAATCGACGAATACTTTAATCGCAGATGAACTGGGATTGATATTAAAAAGCAAACTAAATCACGCAGCCTTAGATATCTCTTGCAACACCTTTTATTATTGGAATAACTTTCCGTGCGGTGGCACCGTAGATCTTCGAGGAAATTGTCAAACACTCAAGGTATGGAATTATGCATTAATGCAAATTAACGCCAGTGAGCTACAAGCTACGACCGCATTAATCGAAAACTATTCTAAAGGCGATGTTCGCGTTTGGTGTACGGATACCATTTCTTATAAAATAAATGGAAGCGGCGGTATCAGAGTAAAGGGTTCTCCATCCACTCAGCTAAATCTTGGCGGCACGGGTAACGGATTATTTACGCTTGAATAAAGCGACGGGAATTTTCATCCCATCATAACTTATTTTTAAGTTGTACTTTCGATGAAAAATACAACTTCATGGTTACAATAGAAAACTACTTAGACAGCCACTACATACACCGAAGTAATTGGCTTCGTGCTGCGGTCTTGGGAGCGAACGATGGCATCATATCTATTTCCAGTTTAGCTGTTGGGGTAGCCACAGCAAGTCATACAAACGACCCTGTAATCTTAGCTACTGTGGCAGGATTAGCAGCCGGCGCCCTGTCGATGGCGGCGGGGGAATATGTTTCTGTGAGTTCACAAACCGATACAGAAAAAGCCGACATTGAACGAGAAAAAGAGGAATTGCGGACTATGCCTGAATCAGAATTGAATATTCTAGCGGCCATATACGAGCAGCGTGGTTTAAAAAAAGAAACCGCCATGCAAGTTGCTGTTGAATTAACAGAAAAAGATGCTTTAGCTGCACACATACGGGATGAACTGGGAATAACTGAAATAACGCAAGCCAAACCCATTCAAGCGGCCATTGCCTCCGGAAGTGCTTTTACTGCGGGGGGAGTTCTTCCACTTCTGGTGACCTTATTTGCCCCAATTGAATACATGCCTTATTTCCTCTATGGATCCACCATCATATTCTTAATTCTATTAGGATATTTATCAGCGAAAACTGGCGGGTCACCGATTGGAAAGGCCATATTACGGATCACCATCGGTGGAACCTTGGCTATGGGAATCTCCGCTGGAGTTGGATATTTATTTGGTGTGAATGTGTAGAAAAGAGATCATCGAAAGGTTTAATGATTGCTCAATTTCATTATTTTAGTAAAAAAAAACTAGTATGAAATATTCTATTCCGTTTATACTCCTACTTATCTTGACAGGTACTAGCTGTACACGATTTTACATCGTCAAAGAAGATCAAAGACTCACAAGATTCACTGAGCCTAGGGAAAATAGTTGGGAGTATTTGGACAGACGAAATGTAGTTCTTGTACACCAAGGAAACAATAT
>JBEGMB010000040.1:0-3588 GCA_041183245.1 Bacteroidota bacterium | reverse complement strand
TTTTAATACGCCCGAAGACCAACTGGTATGGGATGTGGGGCACCAAGCGTATGGACATAAAATTTTAACGGGAAGAAGAGACCGATTTCACACGAATCGATTGAAAGGTGGGATTTCTGGTTTTCCTAAGCGGTCGGAAAGCGAATACGACACCTTTGGTGTGGGACATTCATCTACGTCCATTTCGGCAGCCTTGGGGATGGCCGTAGCCAATCGATTTCATGGGTTTAAAGACCGACATCACATTGCTGTAATTGGCGATGGCGCAATGACCGCCGGCTTAGCATTTGAAGGATTAAATCATGCAGGATTCGAGAAAGACGCGAATTTATTGGTGATTTTAAATGACAATTGCATGTCGATTGACCCGAATGTAGGCGCGCTTAAGGAATATCTGACGGACATTACTACGTCTCATACCTACAATAAAGTTAAAGATGAGGTGTGGAATTGGCTAGGGGTAATTTCGAAATTCGGACCCGATGCACAAAAAGTCGCATCTAAAGTTTCTCACGCACTTAAAAGCACCTTACTCAATCAATCCAATTTATTTGAGTCCTTAAATTTTAGATATTTTGGACCAGTTGATGGTCATGATGTGGAAGGATTAGTTAAAGTGTTAGAAGATTTAAAAGATATTCCTGGACCAAAAATTTTACACTGTTTAACGAAGAAGGGCGCTGGATATAAATTTTCCGAAGAGGGAAATCCTACCAAATGGCATGCTCCTGGCGTATTTAATAAAGATACCGGTGAAATTGTCAAAGTTGTTCCGATTGGACCTGAAGCACCAAAGTATCAAGATGTATTTGGACATACCATTGTAGAATTAGCGGAACGCAATCAAAAAATAATGGGGATTACTCCTGCGATGCCAAGTGGATGTTCCTTGAATATCATGATGAAGGCGATGCCTGATCGTGCATTTGATGTGGGTATTGCGGAACAACACGCGGTTACCTTTAGTGCAGGATTGGCTACGCAAGGATTGGTTCCTTTTTGTAATATATATTCTTCCTTTATGCAGCGGGCATTTGACCAAGTGTTGCATGATGTGGCCTTGCAAAATTTAAATGTAGTATTTTGTTTAGATCGTGGTGGCTTAGTTGGCGCGGATGGCGCAACACATCATGGAGCATATGACCTAGCCTACATGCGTTGTATTCCGAATATGGTGGTTTCAGCACCTATGAATGAGCAAGAATTACGTAACCTAATGTATACAGCTCAACTCGAAAATAAAGGACCATTTACCATCAGATACCCAAGAGGTAACGGTGTTATGACCGATTGGAAAACACCGCTAGAAGAAATACCAGTTGGTAAAGGCAGAAAAGTTTCCGCAGGAGAAGGAGTTGCGATTTTAACCATCGGTCACCCTGGGAATTTTGCCCAAGAGGCAATTAAAACATTAACCAAGGTTGGAATTACCCCAGCTCATTATGATTTGCGTTTTGTTAAGCCGCTTGATGAGATGCTTTTGCATGAAGTGTTTACCAAATTCGACAAGGTTATAACTGTGGAAGATGGTTGCTTAATGGGAGGCTTTGGTTCGGCCGTATTAGAGTTTATGGCAGACCGCGGGTACAAAGCAGAAGTAGTTCGTTTAGGAATTCCGGATGATTATATTCACCATGGAACCCAAGAAGAACTTTGGGCGGCGTGTGGATTTGATGCTGCCTCAATCGCTTCTTCAGTTGAACGCTTACTTATGGTTGAAAATACAAAAACAGCCACCTCTCAGGCCGGTTAATCAAATTTAATTGTATTTTGGTCGAAATTTTGACCATGAAAAAAACCAATTTTAGCGCCTTTGGAGCCCTGATAATCATATTCTTCTTTTGGGGTTTTGTAGCTTCTAGTAATGATATATTAATTCCTGTTTTTAAGAAGGCCTTGAATTTAAAACAAGACAAGGCGCAGTTGATTTCAGTGGCATTTTATATAGCGTATACCGTGGGATCTTTACTTTATTTTGCTGTTTCAGCTTTTATGAAGAAGGATTTACTTAAGGTTCTAGGTTATCGTAACGGGCTCGCTTTAGGCTTGGTAATTTCAGCTTTAGGAACCTTATTGTTTATTCCTGCCGCTAATGAATCTTCGTTTCCCTTATTACTTGGTGGTTTGTTTACCGTGGGAATTGGATTTGCGCTACAACAAATTGCTGCCAATCCCTTGGCAATTAACATGGGCGACCCATCTACAGGTAATTTACGATTAAGCTTGGCAGGAGGTATTAATAATGTGGGTACAACCATCGGACCCGTATTAGTTTCCTTTGCGATATTTGGAATGGCTGGCACAGGCTCCACGAACTTAGAGCTTTCAGCCGTTAAGATACCCTATTTAATACTCGGTGCAACATTCATTTTAGCTGCTGTATTTTTTAAATTTTCAAGTGTTCCAGATCAGATTGAAGAAGAAGGAACTGCTTCTTCTGAGCGTGTATCAATTATCGCCGTGGCGAAAAAACCACAAGTGATTTTAGCAATGATTGCGATATTTTTATACGTTGGTGTTGAAGTTTCCACCGCGAGTAACCTACCTGAATTTATGAAATTGAAACTGGGTAAGGCTGAGCATGAAATCACCCCCTTTGTGTCTTTATTTTGGGGTAGTTTGATGATTGGTCGTTGGGCCTCTGCGGCAGGCGCCTTTAATGTTGGAGCAGACATTAAACAACGACTTTCGATCTTGTTGCCGTTTCTTGCGTTTTCAATTTTTATGTTAGCGAATTATATTGCAGGCCATAATGTTTCTCAATTCTATCCGTACTTATTTTTGGTGATAGTTCTTATGGTAGCAGAGGCATTTACTGGCGGCAACCCGGTTCGACAGTTGATTGTGTATTCAATGTTGGGTGCAGGTGCGCTATTGGTTGGTATTTTTGCCGGCGGCATGGTCAGTGTATTTGCATTTATTTCTGTAGGACTGTTTTGCTCCACCCTTTGGCCATGTATCTTTACCTTAGGGATCGCAGGTCTGAATGAAAAAACAAATGCAGCTTCTAGCCTAATGATTATGATGATTATGGGTGGAGGATTTGTGTCGCAATGGCAAGCATCCTTAGGAACAAGTAAATCCATCGGTATCCAAAATTCATATTGGATTGGCGTGCTTTGTTTTGTATACTTGGCCTTTTTCGCATGGACGGTAAGTAGAATGTTAAAAAAACAGGGAATCACTCAATTGGACGCTTCTGAAACAGCACATTAATAGGTTCTATGTATAAAATAGATTTTTCTGATTTTTTTAGTTCTGCATTTTCTGTAGACTGTTTGATTTTTGGATATTCAGAGGGAAAAATAAAGACCTTACTAATAAAACGCGCTATAGATCCCTACAAAGACTATTGGGCTATTCCTGGTGACCTCGTTTATCCCGATGAAGATTTACCAGACGCGGCTGAACGAATCCTTCGTGAGCTAACGGGACTGACTAATATTCAAATGCACCAAGCCCATACGTTTGGGAGCCCCTCTCGCCATCCGCAAGGCAGGGTTATTACGATCGCCTATTTCGCCTTAGTTAGAATTGAAGATTTTTCAATCAAAGCCTCCTCTTGGGCCAATGAAGTTAAATGGGAGC
>JBEGMB010000039.1:0-7339 GCA_041183245.1 Bacteroidota bacterium | reverse complement strand
CTTTTTATTTGATCTATTCAAATTTTAGAATTTATTGGCGATTTTCTTTTGGCCTATTTGAACAATACGTTAATTGGAAGTCTAATAAAAAATTCGCGTTTTTTTTTATCACCATGCAATTTTACCTTAAATTCGTGCGTCAATAGACCGCTAAACCATAAAAAAAGCACCTATGAACTCGTTCAAATTACTTGTAAGCTCTATTTTAATTTGTGTATCATTTTTAACGTTTGCTCAACCTTCGGCTTGTTTTAATGCAGATTTTGAAGACAATTCTTTTACCAACTGGACTGGATTTTATGGTTCTTGTTGTGGCATCAATACGCCAAATCAAGGATTTACCAATCAACATCAAATCATGGTTGGTCCTGGAACAGATCCAATGGTAGCTGCTTGTGCGACACTATCTATTGTTCCTCCGGGAGAGAATTTTTCTGCCATGGTTGGAGACTTTACGGGAACGGGAGCACAAGCCTCACGTTTACAGTACAACTTCACAATTACACCACAGTCCAATATGATCATTGTAAAATATGCTGTGGTTCTTGAAGATCCCGGTCATGGAGTTGCAGCACAACCTCGTTTTGAAGCTCAATTGTATGATGCTTCAGGTAACCCGCTTCCGTGTACTTTTTATCAAGTTGCTGCAGCGAATGGTGTACCTGGGTTTCAAAACTGCGGTTCTTACCGTTGGAAAGATTGGACGACCTTTGGCGTTGATGTAACGGCCTATATGGGTCAAACTATTACCCTGGACGTAGCTACTGGAGATTGTTCATTAGGAGGACATTGGGGATATGCTTATGTGAACGCTTCATGTACTTCCTTAGAATTATCTGCTTTTTATTGTCAAAATGGAGCCAATAATACAGCAACTTTAACTGCACCAAATGGTTTTGCAAACTATGTTTGGTCAAATGCAGCTAACGGTCAACAATTAGCCACTGGCCAGGTTGCCAATGTAAACATACAAGGAGTAGATACAGTAAATTGTCAAATAACATCTGCTAACGGATGTATTGCTACTCTTACGACAGCCGTTTTACCCGCAGAGGTAATTGGTGATATTGTAGACAGTAACGTATGTAATGGTTATGCCACGGTGCTTTTCAATAACACGTCATATACGAATGCGGCGCCTGACTCCATTTTCTGGAGTGCTTCGGATGGGTATACTTCAAATGACACCACGTTCAATCACGTCTTTCCTGGGCCTGGCTCCTACACTGTAGAAATGATAGTGACTAACACGGCAAACTGTATTGATACCGTGAATACGGTGATTGAAGTTTTTGAAAACCCTGTCGCGTGTTTTGGATTTGGTGTTGTTTGTCTTGGGCAAGTGGCGGTATTTGAAGCATCAAGTTCCCTATTAGGAGGCGATACAATTACAAATTATTGGTATGTGAATAATGATACCCTGGTTGGTGATACGGTTACCGTCAATTTCAACGGACCAAACAATTACCTGGTGGAATTGGTTGCGATGACCGAAAACGGATGTTCAGATACAATTTCACAGAATTTTACCGTATTTAATAATCCAACGGCCAATTTTTCTATCACAGAATCGTGTATAGACCAAGCTGTTCAATTCGATAATACGACCACAGGATTATCAAATTCAACAACGTTTGAATGGCTATATAACAATCAGCTATTGGATACATCCATTGATTTATCTTACATTTTTAATACCCCTGGGATTCACAACATATCATTGGTAGCAACAGATTCTTTTTCTCCAGTAGTACAATGTGATGATACCATTAGTTTTTCCTTCTTCGTACACGATTACCCAACCTATTCTTACCTTGCTGATACCATTCAATGCGAAGACGTTGCATTTGTTATCAATAGCTTCCCTAGTATTTCTACAAATGAACCTATTTCATACACATGGGATATTAACGGTGTCCAAGAAGATACTACGGTTAACTTAAATACAGTGATTGCTAACCCAGGTGTTTATCAGTTCACCTACACCGTGACATCTGATTTCGGTTGTGAAGTGGATACAACCTTTGACATGTACATCATGGCCACACCTGAGCCGCCAGTACTAAGCTTTAACATTCCTGAATGTCCTGGTGATCCGTTCTTCCTAAGCGCAACAGCGGAAGCAAATTCAACAATTGCATGGTCAGGACCGAACAATTTTAATTCTACGCTATTCGATGTGACGTTCCCGTTAGACGAAAGTGGTATGGGAATTTACACTGCCTTCGTTACATCAGAATATGGTTGTATTTCGGATACATCTCAAATTGATGCAACCATTACTTACACGATGAGTTTTAACGATTTTGATTTTCCGAATGTAATATCCGCCAATGACGATGGCGCAAATGACTTCTTGGATTTAAAATCTTATTTCATGACCTGTGATGAATTTACCTTATACATCTTCAATCGCTGGGGTAACTTGGTGTTTGAACAAGGACAAAACACTGCGTTCTTCCGAGGACAAGACGCGAATGGAAATGATTTAGAAGACGGAGTATATACGTATAAGTTAATCTTCGAAAACTACGAGAAACACGGATTTATCCATGTAGTTCGATAAACAAAACAATCCATCAATAAAAAAAGGCAGAATTACTTCTGCCTTTTTTTTTATCAAATATCTAGAGAATCCTCCTAGAACAATTGTTGAAACTCAGCTTTCAATGCATTTATGGCTATTTCAGAAGGCAACGGATTTATTTCAGCAGATAAGGTAATCACTGCAGTTGCAAGATCATTAGCTGAAGCGTCACTACCCAATTGAGATGCTGCCACATTAATTAGTTTAACAGTTTCTTCTTTTGCATTTTTAAGTAAATTCCAAGCGTTAGATGAAATGAACATTTGCTGCGCCACGTTGTGGTCGTATTCATCACGAATCGCTTTCAAAACCATCGTCTGCAAAACAAGTGCATTCATATTGGGTTGGTTGGTGCGCAAAACAATTGACGAAGGATGAATTCGTTCCATATATAGAATAACCCGCTGATACGCCTCCATTCGATGAGCAAGGAAAAAATCTTGACGTTGCTTTTTCAATTCTCCCTGAAGCATCAAGGACTCATTAAAATTCAATTTCTTTAGAAAATGTTGTACAATGATCACAAAGGCAATTGCAAATACAACAGCGACAATAACTAGGGCATAAATGTTATTCATAGGTCAAACGTTTTGGCAAATATACTTTTTCTTTAATGGTACAAGAGAACGTGTGTACAGAGAATTAAGTTACATCGGAAACAATATCGATGAAAACACTATTTTTACCTAATGAAAGATTACATCTTACTGGTAGTATTATTCTTTTACTTTATAGTATTACTCGCTATCTCATGGTTCACTTCAAGAAATGCGACTACCTCCAGCTTTTTTTCAGGAGATAAAAAAAGTGCTTGGTATCTTGTGGCATTCGGAATGATTGGAACCTCATTATCAGGTGTAACCTTTGTTTCCGTGCCCGGGAAGGTGCTTTCAAGCGGTTGGCATTACTATCAGTTGGTAATTGGCTTTTTCATTGGATATTTTGTAGTTGCATATGTTCTTTTGCCGATATACTATCGTTTAAAACTTACGTCAATATATACCTATCTCGAACATCGGTTAGGTCTTAATGCCTACCAATGGGGCGCTGGATATTTTATTCTTTCAAGAACGCTTGGGGCCACGGTTAGACTTTACTTGGTTATTAATGTATTACAATTGTTCATCTTTGATAAACTTGGAATTCCGTTTTGGCTAAGCACGCTAACCATTATCCTTATGATAGTTGCCTATACCCTTAAAGGAGGGGTTAAAACAATTGTTTGGACCGATACGCTTCAAACCACCTTCATGCTATTGGCTTTAGTAGTTTGTATCTTTTCCATTCAAAGTAAATTAAACTTAGGATGGAATGATATTATCAACACCATGAATACAAACAAGCTGATGGGCTTATGGGAAACCAATTGGCTAAAAAGTGATTACTTCTTAAAACATATTATTGGTGGTGCATTTATTACAATCGCCATGACTGGATTAGATCAAGAAATGATGCAAAAAAACATCAGTGTTAAATCATTAAAGGATGCTCAAAAAAATATAATAGTTTTTAGTATTACCCTCCTGGCTGTTAATGCCTTGTTTTTATTACTTGGAGGAGTACTTTCCTTGTACATTGGAGAGCTAGGAATAAAAGTGGCGCCGGATGATTTATTTCCTTACGTCGTTCAAAACTACCTTCCATTTGGTGTTTTTGTAATTTTTATCGTGGGCTTAATCTCTGCGCTATTTCCTTCAGTTGATGGAGCAATAACCGCACTCACTTCATCTTTTTGCATTGATGTCCTTGGCTTCAATCGTAACAACTTTGAAGAAGAAAAAAAGAAACGCGTCAAACGATGGATTCATTTAAGTTTTGCCCTATTATTTATGATTCTTGTGTTTTTATTCAAATGGTTAGATAATAAAAGTATTGTCGACCTAATTTTTGATATCGCAGGATATACGTATGGTCCGCTTTTAGGATTATTTGCATTTGGAATCCTCACGAAAAGACAATTTATCCACCCGAAAATAGCCGTTGTAAGCCTAGTTTCTCCCCTGCTCTGCTATTTACTAAAAACCTATGCATCTTCGCTCTTAGGTACTTATCAAATCGGGAATGAACTTTTAATCTTGAACGGAACAATTACCTTTATCCTATTATTCATTTTCAGTAAAAAAACTATTCATGTCGCTACGCATTAATCTGAATGATCGATCATCTCACCTTAAGTTAGCACCTCATTCTCTGACTAAACCCTCTGCGTTCTTAAGGTGTGGAATTCTAACAAACGTGGAACGGTATAAATTGCTGAGTCCTGAAATACAGGTAGGATTCCATACAGCACCCTATTTAGAAGCGCATTTCCCTGCATTGGATAAAGCCATTGATGTAAATGCACGTATTATTCCTTCACCAGATTTCATTCGTGCGTTGAACGCTTTAAATCCCAGTGAATACCTGAGCTACAACGGGACAATCCTTGCAACCTATGGGGAAGCTAATAACGAAGTAACATACACAGGAACACCAATAATTCAGGTAATCAATCGATGGGATTTATTTAAATTGAATGGACAGGTACTTGCATTGGATTTTGATTTAATGACAAGCCATAAAAAATCTCAGACGCTCCCATCTACATGCACGCTCATTGGAAATCCAGATTTACTTTTTATTGAGGAAGGGGCCATAGTTCAAGCCGCAACCTTAAACGTTACAGGCGGTCCCATATACATCGGAGCAAATTCCGAAATCATGGAGGGTTCATTGATTCGTGGACCGTTCGCTCTTTGTGAAAATGCACAAATAAAGATGGGTGCTAAAATTTATGGTGCCACAACCATTGGTCCGCACTGTAAGGTAGGTGGTGAAATTAATAATGTCATCTTTGAATCCTATTCCAATAAATCACACGACGGATTTCTTGGTAACGGTTACATTAGTTCTTGGTGCAATATTGGGGCTGATACCAACGCTTCCAATCTCATGAATAATTACGGCATTGTTGATGTTCATGACTATGAAACCGGCAAAACAACCTCCTCTGGAGAACAATTCGTTGGTTTACACATGGGAGATCATTCAAAATGTGGCATTAACACGATGTTTAATACAGGGACCGCACTTGGTGTTGGGTGTAATGTTTACGGTCCAGGCTTCTTCAAAAAGCACATCCCTTCTTTCAGTTTTGGTGAACCGACTCGTTTATTCCCATATCGGGTTGATAAGGCATTGGAAGGCATAGAAAGCATGATGTCGCGTCGCGGAAAAACCTTATCCGAAGGTGAATTACATATCCTAAGGTATATTCATACCAACCGAGAATCATTTTAATTCATACACAGGTAGTAGCATGTAACTTGGTTCAAAGTAGGCACTATGCTGATAGATATAATAAAGCTGTTGCCACTCTGAATTGGCAAATTCTTTATCTGCCGCCTTTTTAGCTTCATAGGCTTGACGTAATTCAGGATTAGCCTGTAAAATACTTCGCAATTTTTCCACAAATACGTAATTCGAAAAGTACTCTTTTTCTTGAAGGTAGGAATCAAAATAATTCCATGTAAAATAAGAGTCTTCACACATGGGTTGCAATACGGCATGCAGAAATAAAGATCCGTTTTGATTGGTTGGAACAAGCACATCTCCCGGACGAAAATTCATATTCAAGGAAACTTTTTCAATCGCCTTGTTGGGATGTAAATAGTGTCCTTCATACGGCTTAGAAATTGCATCAAACGACCGGACAAATTGAGCCTTCACATTTAGTGTTTTTTCTTGATTCAATACTTCGAACAAGATATTATTCGCTTTAAGTTGTTCAATTATCCGATGCTCTTGTCCACGAATAATGTAGAACTGAGGAATTTCAACAGAATCCAAGGGAACATAGGTTCGAAAGAAGGGAATCGACTTTTGATAAGGCAAGTTACGATCATAGGTCAAATGAGATAGCCCAGTGATATCGTTTGTATCTTGAACCGCGGTAAATCCTTTAAATTGTATAGAATCCGCTACAGAAGTCCGGGAATAATTGAATCTAAAATACCGCTGACTCCCCTCCCACTCATGCGCTTTTTCTCGAGCCAATTCAATTTGAGGGGCATGTTCAACAGTCCATTTCACCAATTCATTCATAAAGTCATGCGTCGCTTTAACCCGATTTGGAAAGGGCTTGAGCATATGCGTTTCTACTGTAAAAGAGATCACATTAAACAAGGAAGCGTATCCCATTGCATAACGTGGAAGATCATTAAATTGATAGATCCCTGAGTCAGGCGTTTCTTTCATAGATTCCACGTAAGGAAACAAATCCCATTTCGACTTTTTTAATGCCTGCGTTAATTGTGGCAGCATCGTACCATAGATAAGTTTTCTTAATGAAGGTGCGATTCGTTCACGTAACGACGAGATATACGTCAAGGTATATTGATAGTCCGCCCCATTGGATACGTGATTATCTACAAACACATCCGGATTCAAGGCATGGAAAATCTTAGCAAACGTGCGCGCGTTCTCGCTATCCATTTTGGTGAAGTCGCGATTTAGATCCAGGTTTTGGGAATTCCCACGAAACCCATAAAGCTCAGGTCCGTTCTGGTTCGCCCTACTCGTAGCGCTTCGGGTTAACATACCACCGACATTGTATGCGGGAATAAAAGCCACTACCGGGTCATTCGGATTTATACTATCCAAACGCATATAGTTTTCCGTATAAATCAAGCACGCATTAATACCATCCGGTTCGCCCGGATGAATTGCGTTATTAAAAAGTAAGGTGGTCCCTTTCCTTGCTTTCAAAAAGGT
>JBEGMB010000038.1:0-4062 GCA_041183245.1 Bacteroidota bacterium | reverse complement strand
ATTATATACCCGATGTTGGAACTCAAATTCGCTGTATACCCTCCCAAAAAATGGGGAACGAGCATCCTCCGAGGCAATATATTCTCCCCTCCAACGAAAAAATGGTTCAATGAAATGCATGGTACAAAAGTAATTGCATTCTATGTAATCTAATCGTTCCTATTGAAATGATTACTTTTGTGAGACCATGGGAAAAGATAAACTCGCACGCTTTGCGGCAATAAAAACCTTTGAAAACGTATTGGAATACGAACGCAATCAACCCTTTCCAATGCGGGGTAATTGGCACCGAGATTTTTTTAAAAATGACAAGCCACTTGTTTTAGAATTAGGCTGTGGCAAAGGGGAATATTCAGTTGGTTTGGCAAAAATGTACCCGAATACCAATTTTCTCGGATTGGATATTAAAGGAAATCGTATGTTCATTGGGGCACGCGAAGCGTTAACCCTAAACATGACCAACGTTGGGTTCTTGCGCACGCGCATCGATTTTATTGAAGCACTTTTTGGACCGAATGAGGTAGACGAAATTTGGTTAACCTTCTCCGATCCACAACCACAAAAACCTAAGAAACGCTTGAGTTCAGCCATATTCATTGAACGATACCGTAAGTTTTTAAAACCAGGCGGGTTGGTTCACATGAAAACGGACAACGATTTACTCTTCGAATTTACTATGGAGCAAATTGAAGAACACGGATATCCAATTGTCGATTATCGTCCAGATTTATACGCAACCCTAGAAACAGAAACAGACCCTGCGAAACGGGAGATTTTTAGTATCAAAACGCATTATGAGCAGTTGTTCCATTCGAAAGGACACGTAATAAAATACGTGTGTTTTAAAATCAACTAAATCATGGAAGCCCTCCGGATTAACAATGGCGTATATACAGGTTCTGCGGGTAGAAAAAGCCTATTCGATTTGGAGGTTCCTACCCATTGGAATAAACGCTTAGTGATTTTTGTCCATGGATTCATGGGGTTTAAAGATTGGGGGGCATGGCATTTAGTTCAATCATTTTTTGTTTCACACGGGTTTGCCTTTGCGAAATTTAACCTTACCCACAACGGAGGCACAAGTACGCAAGGAATGGATTTTCCGGACGAAGAAGCCTTTGCACAAAACACCTATTCCTATGAGGTGGCGGATATCGCATATTTCCGATCTCATATTGATACACTGATTCAAGTTGAGGCTACCTTTCTCATTGGGCATTCACGCGGAGGTGGCGATGTGATTTTACACGCCAAACAAGAGCAAACTGATAAAATAGCACTGTGGGCATCCATCTCAGCTATTGGTTCACGCTTTCCTACAGGCCGTGAGCTTGAACAATGGAAGCTTTCTGGAATCCGAACAATCCTCAATGGACGCACGCGACAACATTTACCACAGCATTATAGCCTATACCAAGATTTCATAGAAAATGAAACAACCCTAACCATTGAACTAGCCATAAAGGCTATACCAATCCCGATTCTCGTTGTTCATGGGGATACGGACAACTCCGTTTCGATTGCCGAAGGTGAAGCACTTGCGTCTTGGAGTCAAACCACCCTGAATGTAATTAAAGGTGCAGATCATGTGTTCGGTTCAAGCCATCCATGGGAAAAACCGGATCTCCCAAATCACCTCTTAGCCGTTTGTGAACGAACCTTGAACTTCTTTAATCTATAAGTTCCTTTTTACTTTTGAGAAAATCTACCTACATTTGCATGGGGTAAGTCTTTTACGACCAGCTCCCTCTGAATCCTCCAGGACGGGAACGTAGCAAAGGTATGAGGTTGTAGCGGTGCGATAAAAGTAGCTTGCCCCTCTTTTTTTATAATCAGACGGAAAGACATTTAGACGTTAAGAGAATCTAATTTCCATAAGTCCTAAAGTCCATGGTCACCCTCCATTTTCCTAAAGTCTAAAAGTCCTGATATCCAAAAGTCCTGTTATCCAAAAGTCCTGATATCCCAATGTCCGGAATTCCTACTTTTTCACTACTTTTAACCTATGAAATGGTTATCAATTATCGGTCTGGCGCTATTGGTTAGTTGCTCAAAAAGTACCTCATGTACGGGGGCAATCAAAGGAAAACTTAAGAATCTTACAGGACTTGACGGGTGTGGATGGGTGATTGAAGCGAACGGTAAAACGTTTGAACCCATGAATCTCGGTGAATTCGATAGCACCTTATTGAATGAGAATCAACAGATATATTTTTCTTATGAGTCTTTTCCGGTTGGGTCAATTTGTATGGTAGGTGAAACCATTCAACTTAAATGCGTTAAAAAGCGGTAACCCTTAACACTGTGTCTATGAAAATCTTCGGAATTAGTCTTTTTATCACGGTCCTATTTGCTTCCTGTCAAAGTCAAACCATCAATAAAAACACAAATAGCAAGGCGGAAGCAGATTCCCAAAAGACGGTGAGTTTTATAAATCCAACAGGAAAAACAATTACTTCTCGATTCAACTTACCTGAAGGCTACAGTTACTCCTCTGTTCAAGAAAATTCTTGGGGTTCTTTCTTACGAAGCCTCCCCCTTAAACCAGATGGAAGTGAAGTAAAAACATTCAACGGAACCGTCAAACCCAACTACCAAACCTATCTGGCGGTAGTGGATCTTCCCATCGGAAAAAAAGACTTGCATCAATGCGCAGATGCCATCATGCGACTTCGGGCAGATTACCTCTTTAGTCAATCTAAATTCAAGGATATTTCTTTCCGTCAAGCAAGCGGTAAAACCCTCTCCTATACCACATGGCTAGCAGGTAGGACACCAGACAAAACGAATCTTTGGACCTATTTAGAATCTGTTTTCAATACTGCCAATACCACCTCACTCAATCAGCAATTAAAACTTAAAACCATAGAAACCCTTGAGATTGGGGATGTATTTGTTACAGGACCTCCACCAGGCTATTCTTATGGACATGCCATCATTGTAGTAGATAAGTGCATTAACAAAGAAGGCAAAGTTAAATTCATGTTGGCTCAAAGCTATATGCCAGCTCAAGAAATTCAAATCTTAGATAATCCTGCAAATCCGGGTTGTCCATGGTACGATTTAGATTTTGGTCAAACCTTAGATACCCCGGAATGGGATTTTACATCCAGTCAATTAAAAACCTTCGAATGAAAAAAATAATCTTTGTTTTAAGCATATCTTCCTTAATTATTCTTAGTTCTTGCAAGAAAGGAGGATGTATTGAACACGAAAAATGGGCCTGCGAGTTAATTGATATCAACCCAAACTATTACGACCCTGTTTGTGATTGCGAGGGAAATACCTACCAAAATGAAGCGGTAATTCAATGCATAGAAGGTAAAACAAAATATAAAAAAGGAAAATGTAAATAGCGTATTCGTCGCACTAGATTACGTACCTTTGTCGCGATGAAGATTTCAGCTTCAATTTACAGTGATTCACGCAACGACTTAGCGCAAACCATCAGCGCGTTGGATGCCCACCAAGTGGATCTTTTTCACGTGGATTGTAACGATGACCTCAGTGTATTTGACGATATCGTGGCGCTAAGAAAAATCAGCAATATCCCGGTGGATTTGCACATCATTACACCTACCCCATCTAAATATTACCAGCGCTTGCTCGATGTTCCTGTGGAATACGTAACTTTTCAATTGGAGCCCTTAGTAGAACCTTTAATTTGGCCAAGTGAATTAACTGCTGCCAAAGGCGTTGCCATCACCACACCAACATCCGTAGATGCATTTGATGCCCACACTTCGTGCGATTTTATTCTTATTATGGCCACGGTGCCAGGCCAATCCGGCGGTGTATTCGATAAAGAGAATTTTAAAAAAATTAGAACCTTTAGAAAACGATATCCCAACAAATCCATCCATGTGGATGGTGGCGTTAACGGAGAAGTATCGTTCATCCTAAGAAATATGGGAGTAAGTACCGCTGTTTCAGGTTCGTATTTATTCAAAGGACCTAGCATTGGTCATGCCTTAATGAATTTAACCACACGCAATCACGCTTCCACGTATCAAATCGCAGATTTCATGATGCCCTTAGAAGAATGTCCGGTGGTTCATATAG
>JBEGMB010000037.1:0-3600 GCA_041183245.1 Bacteroidota bacterium | reverse complement strand
AGACAATTATTCTTATTATTTAAGGTGATTAAAGAAACCGAAAAGTTCCAAAGCTTGTCGTTTGAGGAGTTTTTGAATTGGGGCCCAATGTTGATAGATGATTTTGAAGATATAAATCGGTATTTGCTAAATGCGAATCAAGTCTTTTTAAATTTAATCGCAATAAAAGAGTTAGAAAGTTGGAACCTAGAGGAATCTCACGAGCTTTCGGAAAGCCAACGTAAGTTTATGGAGTTTTGGGATGAACTCCCGGCGATTCATCAGGCGTTTAACAAGGCTTTAAGCGCCCTAAATAAATCAACTTCTGGACAAGCCCTTAAGTATCTTGCAGAACACACTACGGACTTAATTACAGAGGACAAACACTATTATTTTATAGGGTTTAATGCACTGTCGCTGGGTGAACTCACGGTAATAAATGCATTAAAACAGAGAAAACAAGCAACATATTGGGTAGATGCAGATGCCTATTATTTAAATAATCCCCTGCATGAAGCGGGAACCTTTATTCGAAAGAACATGTCCTTTTTTGGATTAAAAGAGACGCCTTTTACGAATAATGGCTTATTGGAAAAGGCAATGAATATACGTGTTGTCGCATGTTCTCAAATTACTGGACAAGTGAAGTTAGCCGCTACGGAATTGGCTAATAAAACAGAAACTGAACTCAACGAAACATTGGTGCTTTTGGCCGATGAAACGCTTATTGTTCCCTTAATGAAAAATATCCCTTCAAGCGTTGAACGAGCTAACATAACCATTGGATTGCCTTTAAAACAAACATCCATAAAGTCTTTGATTGATTTACTCTTTTCAATTCAAGAAAATCATATTAGATTTAATACAAAGGCGGCATATTATAAAGATTTGATGCTTTTATTTCAGCATCCCTTAATATCGGTATGGTTAGACAAACCAACGATCAATAAGATTAATGAATGGGAGCGTAAAACGATACAACAAAATAAAGTGTTTCAGAATACGGAACGCTTAGCATTCAATCCATTGTTAGATGAATTAACGGCAATCGCGTTTACATCATGGAATTCAAATTATCAAGTTGGTATAACGTCAATGCAACAGTTGATGAGCTTATTAGAACAACAAATGCAGAAAGGATTTGAGTTAGAGCATCAACAAATAGTTGTTTTTCAAGAGGCGCTCGTAACCATGTCAGTACTCGCTTCAGAGGGTTTGCCACCAATGAATATTAAAACATTCAGAACGTTTTTTAATCAACATTGGAGCAAGAAAGCCATCGCATTTCACGGAAACCCAACACAAGGGCTTCAAATTATGGGACTTCTTGAAAGTCGGATGTTAGATTTTAAACACTTAATTGTGCTTGGGATGAATGAGGGAATGCTTCCGCCAACAAACCCAATTGATTCAATTATTCCAATGGACCTACGCAGAGGTTTGGGATTGCCTACAGCCAGAGAGAAACAAGGGCTTTTTGCTCATCATTTTTATCGCTTATTGCATACCGCTGAAGATGCGATTATTACCTATGGAATATCCAATGATTCCTTAGGCTCATCGGAACCAAGTCGATATATAGCGCAACTTGAAATGGAATTAGCCCGTGTAAATGTAAATTGCGCCATTCAAAACCTATTTTATACAACGGCTTTTCCTGAAAACAATGAATTTGATTCAGCGGTTGTTGTTAAACGCCCGCAAATTCATTTCTTACTTGAAAATTATTTTTCAAAATACATTTCAGCAAGTGCGATTGGTAAGTATTTAACTTGCCCACTTGACTTTTATTATCGGTATTTAGCGGAGTTTGGAGAAGAGGATTCTGTTGAGGAAGAGCTAGAAACTAGCAGCATGGGTAGATTTATACACAATACCCTAGAAAAGCTTTTCACCCCATTTGTTGAAGTAGATAAACGTGGTGAACCCATGAGCCCCGCGCCGCCTGCAATTTCGGTTCAGGATGTAGAAAACATGTTATTAATTGCCCCTACAATATTGAAAGAAGAGTTTTTGTCTTTTTTAAATAACGACGAAAAACTGATTGAATCCGGTAAAAACTGGCTGACGTATAATGTAGCTAAAGAATTAACAATAAACTTATTAAAGAACGATATAGCGTATATTAAAAACCAAGCGGAACCGGTTTATATACATCGCGTAGAAGCAAAACTAACGGCCCCCATGACCTTAATGATTGGTGAAGAAGAAAAGGTCGTACAATGGGTTGGCTTTGTAGACAGAATTGATCGAATTGGGGAATCATATCGATTGGTTGATTATAAGAGTGGTAAAGTTAAGACGGAAGACGTAACTTATAAACGCAAGGACACCATTGAAGAATCTTTTAAGGGCTGTAAGCACGCCCTACAACTTGCCGTTTATACCTATTTATTTAATTATAATTATCATAAATTACCCACATCTATGGGGATTTATGCGATCCAACGTAAAACAGAAGCCTTTTTCCCGCTTGATATAAATGGATTAAGCACCGTTGATTTTTTATCAGATTTTCAGGAATTAATGAATGAGGTTGTTACACAAATATTTGATGAAAGCATTCCTTTTACTCATACGGCAACCGCTAAGTATTGCGGGTATTGTTAAATAAAAAAGCCGAAAAAGGTGGTTTTTCGGCTTTCTCTGCAAGTTAAATAAATCTAAGCTTACGCCTATGAGTATATTAAGGACGTAAAAGTGTTAAGACACGTTGCCTCTAGATTAATATAATTCTGATTTTAAGGCATCTCGGTAATCTTTTAATTCTTCCCGATTTACTTTTTGTTCTGCATTTTGAAGTAATGACAACAGGTATAATAAGTTGTCTTTCTCATCGATTTCTAAAGGATATTCATTGCCCTCCTCGTCTTCTTCAAATTGTCCTTCAACGGCAAAAGACTCATTTTCACCTAAATATTCATACGTTAACCGAAGTACTTTTACTACTAAAGGATCTTTCTCTTCTAAGGCCTTAACCCGTAGTGACTTTAATTCATCAATTAATTTTGGGGCGGTTACACCCTCTTTTTCTACCATTTTAATAATAGCATCTAGCTTATCATTGGCCAATTTCGTTCTCATGAATCTGATTTAATTACGCAAAGATAAGGATTATTCCACTTTTATTTCATTGCGCCTAATAGATTTAACCTCACCCGAACCTTTTGATTATTTTTGTAGATATGGAGTATGTTTTCCAAGCCATCGGAATCGGGTTTCTGTTGAGTATTATGATTGGCCCTGTGTTTTTTGTTTTGTTAGAGATTAGCATTACAAAAGGATTTAAATCGGCCTTAATTTTTGACTTGGGTGTTTTACTGAGCGATTTGTTTTATATCGTCATCTCCTTGTTTTTTGCTTATCAATTAAAAGGACTTGGAGATGTTAAGAATAACTTAGCACTGAGCATTTTAGGAGGCTCCTTATTCATTGTTTTTGGGGTATATAATTTGTTATTTAAAAAGGTTCACTTGGCCCCTATTGATTTAGATCAAGAGTTGATCGATTTACCTGAACAACAAGTTAAACCCAATCGAAAAAAGGACAACACGATGCTGGTTCTTAAAGGGTTTACTTTAAATTTATTGAATCCTGGCGTCGTGATTTATTGGTTGGCAA
>JBEGMB010000036.1:0-3140 GCA_041183245.1 Bacteroidota bacterium | reverse complement strand
TCTTTAATGTATGGATAATCTGCTTGAACATAAACGTCCTTATAAAGTTCTTCTGCCTCCGGATAAGGTGAGTTTTCAGCGAAAGTAACGCTTTCGTCTACTTCGTTTTTCACCCATGCATCGATGTCCGACAGTTCTTTTTCAGAAAGCCATTTATTTGATTTAATCACGGACAACACATGGTCGATCGGGTCTTGTTCCATCCAATCATTTACCTCATCTTTAGTACGGTACTTTTGTGGATCCGACATTGAGTGTCCTTTGTAACGGTATGTACGAATATCGAGTAGGGTAGGACCATCCCCACGACGTGCTCTGTTTGCCGCCTCTTCGATGGCATTATGCACATCCTCTGGTCGCATCCCGTTAACAATTTTTGAAGGCATCTCATACGAAAGACCAATTTTAGAAAGATCGGTCACGTTGGTGGTGCGTTCAACGCTTGTTCCCATGGCGTAGTTGTTGTTTTCAATGATATAAATCACTGGAAGTTTCCACATCATTGCCATGTTGAAGGTTTCATGAAGTGCACCTTGTCTAACCGCACCGTCACCCATAGAAACGATAGCGACATTTTCTGTACCGTTATATTGTTCCGCGAAAGCAACCCCGGTTCCCATAGGAATTTGAGCCCCTACAATACCATGTCCACCCATGAAGTTTTTCTCCTTGTCAAAAAAGTGCATAGAGCCTCCTTTTCCTTTGGAACACCCTGTGATTCGCCCGTACAATTCAGCCATCAACACGCGTGGGTCAGTACCCAATGCAATCGGATGTGCATGGTCACGGTATGCGGTCATATGCTTGTCTGTTGGTCGTACCGCACTGGCAGTGCCAACCGCAATGGCTTCTTGTCCAATGTAAAGGTGGCAAAACCCACCAAATTTCTGTTGAATATACAACTGACCTGTTTTTTCTTCAAAACGTCGTATGAGTAACATGTCTTTGTACCATTTGACATATGTTTCTTTCCCGAATTTACCTTCGGAACTCTTTGCGGTAGCTACTTTTTTAGTGCTTGACTTAATTGCCATGTTTCAACAAATTTTTACAAATATATAAAGGATTCCGAATATCTTAATGTCATTTATACACTAAGCTTCCTCGAATGATTTTTTTCTTGCCCTAATAATCAAAATTATACCGGCCAAAATTAGAGGAACGCTTAACCATTGTCCGGTATTTAACCCCGTACTTACATCGACCATTGAATCGTTATCGGTCTGGCTCTCTTTTAAAAATTCAATTAGGAAACGGAATCCGAAAATTAGGATTAGGAAGGTTCCAAAGACCAAGCCTTGCTTTTTCCATCCTTGTTTTTTCCAGAAAAGGAACATGAGTATTGCGAACGATAGAAAATAGGCAAGTGATTCATAGAGGTTTGCCGGGTGACGTACTGGGATTTCGGCCCAATCACAGAGGTATTGACCGTCAATTACATTCATGCAATCATGGTGTAAAAAACGAAAACCCCATGGAACATCGGTTACGTATCCCACCATTTCATGGTTGACTAAATTTCCAAGTCGTATGAATGCTCCTGCAATCGCGATTGGAGCTGCAATTCGGTCCAACATCCACAGGTATGGTTTGTGAATTACTTTATTAGAAAAATACCATAAGGCTAGGAGAATTACCACTGCAGCACCGTGACTAGCTAGACCACCTTCCCAAATTTTAAAGATTTCTTCGGGATGAGAAAAATATCCTTCGGGACCCCAATACGGGCCATAAAAAAAAACATGTCCAAGTCGAGCGCCAATAACAGTCGCAGGAACCATGTACATCACCAATTTATCAAGTAAATCATTGGCGATGTTTTCTTGTTTGAACATCTTACGAATCACGAAATAACCAAGGATCATTCCCGAAACGAAGAGTAGGCCATACCAATTTGGTGTGCGGAATCCTGGGATTATTTCAGCGTCGAACGACCAATTAATGAAAAGCAGCAAGTTCATGAATGCGAATTTGTATCAAAGATAACTCAATTACCTGTTTATTTTAAGCTTATTTGGCTCGAATCTCCCTTTTTTAAAAATGAGATTACTCTGGGTTAATTTTTTACGAAGTTCTTTTTGTTCCGCTTCTGGTAAATGTGTGATGCTTTTGCATTCATCGGAACAACAATTCTCCATGATAGACTTGCAGTTGTCACATTGTATGAATAATAAATGACACCCTTCAAATGCACAATTTGTATGTTCATCGCATGGCGCACCGCATTGATGACAGGAACTAATGATATCTTCTGTAATTCGTTCTCCTCTGCGTTCATCAAACACGAAATTTTTACCTAAGAATTTATTTTCCAATCCTTGGGTTTTGCATTCGTTGGCGTATTTAATAATTCCACCGTCTAATTGATACACATTATCGAATCCACGGTGTTTAAACCAAGCGGATGCTTTTTCGCAGCGAATACCACCGGTACAATACATGATCACTTTTTTGTCTTCATTTCCTTTAAGTATTTCTTCTTCGATTACTGGTAAAGAATCTCGGAAAGTGTCTACATCGGGTAAGATGGCATCTTTAAAATGTCCGACTTCATGTTCGTAGTGATTTCTAAAATCCACCAGTAAGAAATCTGATTCGGAGGTTATTTTATTGAATTCCTCCGCATTCAAGTGTTGTCCTTTATTGGTGACATCAAAGGTTTCATCATTTAACCCGTCTGCAAGGATTTTATCTCGGACCTTGATCTTTAGTTTTAAAAACGGAAATTCTGCTCCTTCTTCTTCCACCGCAACATTTAACCGAATTCCATTTAAGAAATCAATCGAATAGAGTTTTTCTTTGAACGCATCAAAATGTGTATTCGGTACAGCAATTTGGGCATTGATACCTTCATGAGCCACATAAATTCTACCGATCACATCAAGTGAATCCAACAGCACATAGAGTTCATTTCGAAAGGTGTGAGGATCTTGGATTTTCGCGTATGTGTAGAAAGATACCGTAACATAGGTATGTCCTTTGGCGCGAAGTTGTTTTTCCAATTCCTCCTTGTTGTATTTATTCCACAGTTGCATGCTATGTTAAATTAAAGGATGCCACAAAATTATAGAAAACCCCGAATATCTCCAATCACAATAGATAGACTGTTTTTAGAAACTTCGGTACCATTGCATCATGGG
>JBEGMB010000035.1:0-6272 GCA_041183245.1 Bacteroidota bacterium | reverse complement strand
GATAATATACAAGGTCCCCCATCGTTAGTCGCGGGCTCAGGGGCACAAACCATAGTTATAACCCTGAATTGTGGAAACGGAGGAAATCAAACGGCAACCATGTGTGTTGGCGGACAAGTTTATTGCGATCAAGACAATAACGGTCAATTTAGCAATGGAGATATTCCAATAGTGAATGCACCAATTACAATTAATTACGGCGCTGGTTCTACCATAGTTTACACCAACCAACAAGGGAACTACAACACGAATTATTTGGGTCTTCTTGGTGGCATTGCGACTGTATCACTAAATAACAATTGGTTAACTCAACACGGTTACAGCGCCGCAAATCTTATTGATACGATTTCAAACATAATTTGTATGGCAGGTGCAGTACCCGCAACGGTTAACTTCCCTGTTCAATGCGGTCAAAACCCCGGTAATCCGACATGTTATTCTGGCTTTGTTTTCTGTGACGCAAACAACAACGGGATCATGGATAACAATGAACTTCCAATGACTTTTGCGCCTGTCGTATTATCTAACACGCAAGGAGCAAATGCAAATACCGTTACGGTATACACGGACTCACTCGGGTACTTTACCTATTGTGGTCAATTTGGAAATGGGCAATATGTTCTAGCTTCTATTCCATCAAATTATTTAAATTATTTGGGATACAGTGTGAATTTCAACTTTGTAACCCTTATTGTTAATCAAGCAGCAGGAATGTTACCTGTAAACTGCGGTGGAAATGGCGGAAACACGTGCGCCGACCTTTGGACAACTGTTACCCCATGGATTGGTTATTATCAAAACACCACGGCACACATTCGCTTGAATTGGGGCAATTATGGACCTTCTTCGCCTGGTCCGTTCACGCTTACATTAACCTTTCCTGCAGGAGTCACCGTTAATACAGCATCGATTAACACCCCAGGGTATAGTATTGTTGGAAATACCATTACTTGGAATTTAAATAGCGCGTTAAGCAGTTTCTCTAATAACGACATCATATTATTTTCAATTCCTGGCGGATTGATTAATGGCGCGAATCACTACTTCACGAGTACAATTACACCTACCGGAAACATCCAAGATTGTAACGCTCAAAATAACAACGGAAGTTTATTACAAATTCTAGGAAACAGCTATGATCCAAATGATAAAAACGTAGCTCGACCTGAAATTTATAACAATGGTTTATTTGGGGTTACAGAAATTGAAACCGGTGTAGATGACATTCTTACCTATACGATTCGCTTCCAAAATACAGGAACAGCACCCGCACAGAATATTGTAGTAGTAGATACACTAGACTCGGATTTAGACTTATCTACCTTTACCTTAGTTAGTAGCAGCCATGATGTTGAGTTGGTGAACATGGGTAACGGAATTATGCATTTTGAATACAATGGAATTTGGTTACCAGACTCAACATCGAATGAACCGTTAAGCCACGGACAATTTACCTATAGAATTAGAGAAAATGCAGGAAATGCAAATATGAGTGAAATCACAAATACTGCATATATCTATTTTGATTGGAATGCGCCAATTATTACAAACACGACATATAATATAAATACTTGGATTGAAGGAATTGATGAGGCTTCTGATTTATTTAAGGCGTTCCCGAATCCAACAACGGATGCGATAACCATTGAAGCGCGTGATGCATTTAATTACACCGTGTATGATTTAAATGGAAGAGCAGTGATTCAAGGAAAAGGGAATACTATGGAAACTATATCGCTACAAACCTTGATGAATGGGCAGTACATTCTATCCTTAAACACTGGAAATTCGACTAGAAACCTAAAGGTGACGAAGTTATAAATCAACACCCTTTGATTAATTTTTAAAAAGGCCTTAGGGCCTTTTTTTAGTTTCCGCCTTTCTGTTTTGTTTGAGAATATCCAGTGGCAATAAGGATATCGTAAACCTTTTGCTTTAACTTTCCTTGAATAAGGATTTCGCCATCTTTGGCCGAACCACCTACCCCACATTTTGACTTGAGCAATTTCCCGAGTTCTTTTAAATCCTCCTCAGAACCTACAAAACCTTCTACCAAGGTTACTTCCTTACCAGCACGCTGTTTTCGGTCAATAGATACATACAAGCGCTGTTGGGTTGGAGCCAAGGTATCTACCTGCTCATCCGAAGCTTCTTCATAATTATAATTGGGATTTGTGGAATAAACCACATTGACGCGATTATTATTTTTCTTACTCATAACACTACATATCTGACGGGCCGGAATCTTGTCCTGACTTTGGTTTTGTCATTTCAAGTTTACCAAATTTATACGTCACATTAATATAAAACCTACGTGTTAACCACTTAAACTCAATATCTTGACTGATGGTTGGTTGGCGTAAATAGGCGTAAAACCCTTGTCGATTAAGCACATCCGTAACCTTGCACCCTAAGGTCCAATGATCACCTAAGCGTTTATCAAAGGCTGCATCGATAGCGCCTCTACGTTGTGCGGTTCCTAGAATTGTCACACGCGGTGCCACATAATTTACATTAAGCTGAACCGTAGCTGTTTTTTTCCAAAAATCTACTGAAGAATTCAATTTAACATTCCCGTTAAATCCTGATCGATTCCAACTCGATACATCAGTTATATATTTTATAAAATTCACATTCGATGATAAGGTTGAACGAAACCAAGTAGTTGGCTTATAACTCACAACGAATTCAGTTCCCAAACTGTGCGAAGTATTTAAATTGATAAAGGTCTGCACTGAGGCATTGTTCTCGCTGAATTGTCTCACCCTTGAAATCATATCTGTGGTTCGGCGATAAAAAACACTGGCTGAGAAATTCAACTTTTTAGCCTCTCTGCTGTAACTAAAATCGTAGGAATCAATAAACTCTGGTTGCAAATAAGGATTCCCACGCTGTAGATTTAACGGATCAGCATAGGACGTAAACGGATTCAAATCCGAACTAGAAGCTCGCGTAATACGTCGACTATAACTTAAACCAAGTTCTGACCCCTGCTTAATCGTGTAACGTATGTGCGCGGAAGGGAAAAAATTAAAATATTCATTGACAATTCTTATGGTATCTGAAACTAAGTTCGGAATTTGATACGCCTGTTCCAGCCTTACCCCTGCTTGATATTTAAATTTCTTGTATTGATGCGCAATAATTCCGTAGCCACTAAAAATTTGTTCATCGTAATTGTACAAGAAATTAGAAAGCGTATCCTCTAAAAAGACATTTGAAACGGAATCCATTGTTTCCGAATATGTATCTACTACTTGATGACGAACAATACCCTTCACACCAAATTCAATGCGAATCGATTGGTCTGGCCATAAATACACACCATCAGTTTGCAAGGTTGTAACCCGCGAAGATTCGTTATTTGATAAGCGTTGACTCAGCGGTGCCATCATATTCAATTGCACGGTATCCAAGGTATATTGTGTTTGATCATAAAAACCTTGAATCATATCTGTTCCGATGGAATGTGTTGCGTCAGCCGTAAGATAGCCCCGATTGCTTTTAAAGTTTTGTCGGAAATTCAAATTAAAATCTATATTTTTTTGATCACTCGGATCATATGAAACTCTCCGCCATAAACTGGTAGCATATGGATTACCTAATGCATCTTCGCTATATCTGGTATTCCACAAATCACCGGTGCGGTCTCTTTGTCCCATAGAAGCCGTAGAAGAAAAAGCAATGCTTCGATTGTGTTTCAAGGTCCAATCAAATCCCATCCTTGCAGTGTGTCCGGCATTTAAATCGGTTCCGAGCCTGTTTTGATCTAGAATAACTACTGAATCGTTAGCTAAGGTTTGACGACTGTATAAGAAGTTATTCCGGTAACCATCGAGGTAGCGCCCATTATAGGAAGCAAACGCGTTAAATGAAGCGTTGCGATAACTCAGTGAAATACTCTCATCAGCCACGTTTCCACCCTTGAGATTTCCACTGCCAAGGTTGGCGGTTATTAGCCCATTGAACCCTTTAAGCTTGTTCTTTTTGAGCACAATATTAATTATCCCTGAGCTCCCATCGGGATCATATTTCGCAGACGGATTAGTAACAATTTCTATCCGTTCAATTGAACCCGCAGGCAAGGCATCTAATAAGGTTTTTCCATTTGAACCTGTGAGTGAACTCGGTTTCCCATCAATAAGGATGTTAACTGAACCTTCTCCCCGTAAAAGGATTCGCCCATCTTGGTCTAAATCAATGGATGGTAAATTCTTTAACACATCATTCGCTGTACCTCCTCGCAAGGTCAAATCTTGAGCGACATTATAAACCTTTTTATCGATACCGCTTCTTAGAATGTCTTGTTTTCCTTGAACAATAATCTCATCAACGATGCGCTGATTATTAACTGTCATGTTGTATTCGCCAAGATTCACTACCCGAAGCTCCTTCGTTGGTATAATTTGGTTAATCCACAAGGTGTCATACCCGGCAAAAGTAGCTTGTAGAATTAAAGGCGCAAACGGTAGATTTTCAATATTGAATTTTCCCTCACTGTCGGTAAACTGTCCGGAAACAAACGAACTATCTTTGGCTAATAGCACTTTTATTTTAACATATTCCAAGGCTTTTTTTGCATTCTGATCAACCAATCTCCCCAACACAATCCCCTCACCTTGAACGCGTTGCGCTATAGCTAAAAGAGAAAAGCAAACGAATAAAATCCCCAACAATATTTTCATAGCTTCAAAGGTAATACATTGAAAAAGAATTCACGAGCATTCACAAGAAGCGTTAAAGCGAATAAGAAGAATAAATTAAGGTTTTTAACATTCTTTAGTGAATGAAATCAATGTTAGTTGTTGCTTTTAATGCTTACTTAGTGTATTTTTGACACATACCGAAAAATAACTATGGGTAAAAAACAACAAGACACGGAAAAATTCAGCAAATTCAATGTAATCGTTTTTGGTGGTGACGGAGACTTAGCATTCAGAAAAATATATCCTGCCATCTTTCATCGCATGTTGGATGGGCAGATTGAAGACCAATTCAATGTGGTTGGGATTATAAGAAAAGAGGTCGATCGAACCACGCTTGACGCAAAGGTCCGACAATTTTTATTGACTACGGATGATCAGCCTGCTACGGATACGCAATGGGAGGCATTTAACTCAAAAATCGCTTGGATTAAAGCTGAAAAGCCCGATGTTGAATCCTATGCTGAACTGGCAACGTTCTTAAAGAGTCATAACGAATATGATCACATATTCTATTTCTCTACCCCATCGGCAGCATTTGGACCTATTTCGCAAACTTTAAAAGCTTGCGGTTTGATCAACGAACGAAGTAAAGTAGTGTTAGAAAAACCCTTAGGAAATAGCCTGGAGTCCTCAAAACAAATCAATGAAGAAATTACGCGAGCATTTGATGAGCATCAAGTGTATCGAATTGATCATTATTTAGGAAAGGAAACCGTTCAAAACCTTATGGTATTGCGCTTTGCGAATAACCTCTTTCAACGCACATGGGACTCCATCAGTATTGACAACATTCAAATTACGGTTTCAGAAAGTTTAGGAGTAGAACAGCGGGCGGATTATTACGACAAGAGTGGAGCGTTGCTTGATATGGTGCAAAATCACCTATTACAATTACTTTGTCTTGTTGCTATGGAGCCGCCTCACATCATTGAAGCCGACGAGGTTCGAAATGAAAAACTCAAGGTGCTCAAAGCGTTACGACCAATGACTAAGCAAGCCGCTCTCACGGATACCGTAAAAGGTCAATATACGCGTGGTAATGTGCAAGGAGATCAGGTGAGCTCTTATTTGGAGGACATTGGGAAATACAATTCAAAAACGGAAACCTTTGTTGCGATAAAAACCTACATTGATAATTTCAGATGGAAAAATGTACCGTTCTACTTGCGCACTGGAAAACGAATGAAAAAGCGTTATTCTGAGATTGTAATCAATTTTAAAGAAATCGCTCACAACATCTTCCCATCCAAAGAAAAACTTAACAACAATAAGCTTATTATTCGACTTCAACCGGAAGAGCGCATTGAACTTGTTCAAATGACCAAGGTTCCGGGTCCTGGGGGTTACCGGTATAAGCCCATTGCACTTAAACTTGACTATATGGATTCTTTTAAAGAGCGATTACCGGAAGCGTATGAACGTTTGCTTATGGACGTTATTCGTGGAAATCAAACCTTATTCATGCGTCAAGATGAATTACAAGCTGCATGGCAGTGGATAGAAACGGTAACTGACAGTTGGAAACTTAGCAATCAACCGAATGTACTTTACGAAGCAGGTACATGG
>JBEGMB010000034.1:0-3632 GCA_041183245.1 Bacteroidota bacterium | reverse complement strand
CCTTATCAATGGATGGCACTCCCCCCTATTCGACTTCATTTGTTGGAACCTGAGTAAAGCCATCAGTTTAGTTCCCATTTATGCGATAACCCTATATTTTCTCATCAAAGACTACTCGCTTAAAAAATCCTTAATTTTATTGGGATTTATGTTAGTTACACTTAGCATTACAGACATTGTTTCAACACAGGTCTTTAAAGAAGGCGTCAAGCGCTATAGGCCTTCCCATCACATAACGATTGGACCAAAAGTACATCTTTACGAAGAACGTCCCGGTGAATTTTATCGGGGTGGACAATTTGGGTTCTTTTCGTCTCACGCAGCGAATTTAGCTGGATTCATATGCTTTATTTATCCGTGGTTTACTGAAAAGCGCAGGTTTTGGAACTATATACTACTCGGAATAGGAATCCTGGTTTGCTATAGCCGTATGTACCTCGGCGTTCATTATCCAAGTGATATACTAGCGGGCATATTGTTTGGCGCATTCGTTGGATGGGGTATGCGATTAGTTTCTAGAAAGTTTATTTCTTTATGAATTGGATCCTTGTATTTATTGGTGGTGGAATAGGTAGCGTGTTACGCTACTTTATTTCGCAACAACTGGTGTTTTCTAAATATTTTCCATGGGCTACCTTAGTTAGTAATGTCCTCGCAACTGCAATTCTCGCTTTATTGGCAGTATACCTTAAATCCGGAGACAAACCGTCCTGGCTACTCCCCTTGATTGGCGTTGGCTTTTGCGGCGGATTCAGCACCTTTAGCACCTTTTCTGCCGAGAATGTTCAATTGTTTGAGCAAGGACAATGGACACTACTTGGGATTAACCTTACACTATCGGTGGGTGCGGGCTTTGGCTTATTCTTATTGGTCAGTCGGATTAGCAACCCCAACTAATCAAATAGTTGCGCTGCATTCGTATCAAAAAACCGTATGCGCTGTTGAACTGGTCGCTGATTCAAATGTGGAGGAATCGAGCTAAATAGCTCTGTAAATTCATTACTAAACTGCTCGTAGGTTAAATTAAGATGCTCTTCATCAAATAGTAAAGCATCCAGCACGGTATGGATTATTATTTTACGTTCCCAACCTACTTGTTTATGGGCTAATTGTATGGCATATTGAACCAACCACTGCCAATAGTTTTGATCAAAGCCCACATGAAAATACCTGTAAAACAAATAATAACTACGATATCTTATGTGCGGATATACGTGGATTTGGTTGAGCAAATCTTGGTTCACGCTTAACTGTACATAAAGCCTTTCACCTATTTTATCCAATGAACTAAACTTCTTAGAAAAGAAATAGTGCCTTAACAATAAACAATTGGCGAAGATATAATCTTGTAAACAGTGCAGTGATTCATCTGGATGAATGTTTTGAAGGTAAAGATTTAATCCCTCTTCGTAATGCTCCAGTTTAAACTGCGGATCTGCAAAGTATTCAAAGAAGGATTCTCTTACGATTGGAACTGCATGGAATTCTTCATAAAATTCAGTGGTTGATTCTGGATTACGGTATAAGGCTGCATAAATTTCTTCTCCCAAGATCAATTTCTTTTCAAAAGAAACATCCGAAGGAAATTGATTGAAAAAGCTCCTCAGGGCATCGAATGATTTTATTTGGATGCAGTGATACAATATACTATAGGGCTCGGAATCAAATGAATCAGCAAATACTCCACTTGTTACTCTAAATTTACAAAGCTCATGCAGGTGACCCTCTAACTCAAGCCAAGAAGGGTATCCAATAAAATCAGCTATAATTTCTAAAGTATGTAGGTACGGTGAATTGATGTTGTTTTCCCATAGAAAAAGCCTATATATGGTGCTTTCAGAAATCTTCTTTCCCGTCTTTTCAGTTATAACTTGGGACACATGCTTACAATCCAGTTTGGTCTTAATCCGATAGCTTAAGGCATCTTCCAATTTCATTTTTAGTGCATTTAATACAGCTTGTGAAATACGGAACTTAGGTTTTGGCATTGAATGTTTGTAAAGGTTAGAATCTCAGTTTATGCAAAATAATAAATTTAATCAGACAATTGGGGTCACAAAAGGTTAAATTTGAGTAAAAACACATTTTACCCTTGTATCTCATAAATTTTGGTAATTTGTATTATACAATGCAGAGCACCTTATAATGTTACTTATTTCGATATATCTAGTACTTGTGATTAGCATCACCCTCTTTCAATGGAAGCAAGTTAACGGATCCATTTTTAAATCCAACCACAAAGTAACTTGGTGGATTTCTGGTCTATCCTTATACATGTTGTACCTATCTGTTGATCAAGGACAATTGATTTCAGGAATTATTTCCGAGCACGGAATGCAAGGCATGTGGATGGTTTGGGCTGGTAATCTAGGCGTTTTTGTAGTACCGCTTGTTTTTGCACCGCTTTGGCATAAACTTAACTTATCTACAGACAATCAATTCATATTATTTCGATTTCCTGGTAAAGCAGGCGTATGGCTACACCGATTTCGAGCGCTTTATGTGGGGGGATTGGTTGTGACCTTGACGGTTAGTTTTCATTTAATTGGATTTACTCGAATAATTCAGGTTTTTTATGGCCTTTCTCCATTCCAAAGCACCTGTGTTGGGGGTGGTATCATGTTGTTATTTGCAATCAAGAATGTACTCGATATCAAACTCAAACTGGATGTTCTGCACACCATCCTATTCATTATTAGTTTTTTTGTAGTTGTTTTCTTTGTTGGAAAGGCATTTATTTTTGAAAAGGATTGGATGAAATTTTTGATTGAGCACCCTGATAAACGGAGCTTATTTCCTACCAATTCTTCGGCGTGGTTTTCCATGCTTATTTACCTTGGTGTGCAATGGTGGAGCTGTTACCTATTCGATGGTGGTGGTGCCGAAACCTCGCGATTTACCGCTGTAAAAACCCCAAAAGACGCCATTAAGGCAGGACTCACACCGATCCTAATCTCCTTTTTACTTAGTTTTTTTATGGTAATTCATGTGGTGGCTTTACTGGGATATTCAAAACATAACATGCCGGGTGAACTCGCCTATGTTAGTTCCCTGTTTAATCTGTTACCCTCTTACAGTAAAGACATCGTTTTTTTAGGATTCTTTGCCATGTTTATAACCACTGCCGAATCACTCCTGAATTGGGGAGCTTCTTTTTTAGTTATAGATGCATGGTACGGATGGTTAAATCCTAAAAAGAAGCAAAAGGAACATCGTGCTTTTTCCATATTTATGATGCTTGCATTAAGCTTGTTATCCGTACTTGTGGCACTTAATGTGTCGAACTTATTGGAATTAATTAAAATTACATTTTCTATTTCTGCCGGTGTTGCGCCCTTGTTTATTCTGCGTTGGATATGGTTTAGAATCAATGCCTGGTCTCAGTTAACCGCTATGTTGAGTTCAGGATTCTTCACTTTAACCTATCCCTATTTGCACGAAAACACTCCGTTAAGGCAATTACCTTTGGAAGAATCGAGAATTTTAGTTGTAACCTTACTGACCACACTAACTTGGATTACTGTCACTTTTATAACAGCTACAGACACTCGAGAAATTGAAAGAAACATGCTGCCAATTATTGGAACAAAAAACAATATGTTTCAACGATTATTCTTAGCAATATTATTCGG
>JBEGMB010000033.1:0-4625 GCA_041183245.1 Bacteroidota bacterium | reverse complement strand
CTACCTGCTTGATCCTCTTAAGCATAGCGACCTTTGCACAAGGTTCTTGGCAAGACAATATAAAATGGAAATTTAGCCTAGAAAAAATCGACAGTAGTCATGCGTATATCGTTGGTAAAGCCACACTTCTAAACCATTTCCATATTTTCTCGGTAAATCACGACCCCAAAAAGGCGGATTTTACGGGAACACCTACCACCTTTGACATCAAAGCCAATAAGAATTTCAAGTTGATTGGGAAACTTAAGGACGGCAGTGCACCTAAAAAGTTTGTTGATGAATTAGGTGAACAATTGTATTTTGAAGGAAGCGCTACCTTTAAGCAACAAATTGAAATACTAAGCAACGAAGCGTTTAGCATCCCTTTCACCTATAGTTTTCAAATCTGTGATGCAGCGGGATGTATTTTCCCTCCTGCACAAGACGCCACAGTTAAAATAAGTGGCTATAAAAGTGCATTATCTTCCGCTAATGTTCCCCAAGAAACAACACAAGACACCAGCACAACCAACACATCTTCAGGCGACAACACCACTGGAGACACCATGGATCAGAAAGAAGACAAAGAAAGTGCACCAAAAAAACCAAACACCCTATGGTGGACGTTTTGGGCAGGATTTGGTGGCGGGTTATTTGCATTGTTAACGCCGTGTATGTTTCCGATGATCCCTATGACTGTAACCTTCTTTACTAAACAATCAAAAACACGCGCAGAAGGAATCATTAAAGCACTTGTTTATGGTGTGTCAATTGTTGTAATATATGTAACATCGGGTATTATATTTACGGCAGTTTTAGGAACCACGGGACTAAATGACCTATCCACTAACATTTGGATGAACCTTGTGTTTTTTGCAATCTTTATGGTTTTCGCTTTCTCGTTTCTTGGAGCCTTTGAAATTCAATTACCAAGTAAATGGGTTAACAAAATGGATAAGCAAGCAGATAGAGGTGGGTATATTGGCATCTTCTTTATGGCATTCACCTTAGGTTTGGTTTCTTTTTCATGCACCGGTCCAATCATTGGGAGCCTCTTGGTTACCGCATCCACAACAGGGTCCTATCTTACCCCTGCTATGGGCATGGGTGGATTTTCACTTGCTTTAGCTATTCCATTCACCTTGTTCGCGATTTTCCCAAGTTGGTTAAATTCGCTACCACAATCCGGGGGATGGTTGAATTCAGTTAAAGTAGTGCTGGGATTACTTGAAATCGCCTTGGCAATGAAGTTTCTATCCGCAGTGGATATGGCCTACCACTGGGATATCCTTAGCCGTGAATGGTTTGTCGGATCTTGGTTTGTGATTTTTATGATTATGGGCCTTTATCTACTCGGAAAAATTCGATTCTCTCACGATTCTCCAGTAGAAAAATTAAGCGTTCCAAGGTTCATGTTTGCGTTTGTTGCGCTCGTATTCTCTGTATACTTGTTTACCGGAATGTTTGGGCACCCATTGAAATTAATCGATGGGATTGCTCCTCCAAGAACCCATTCAGAGGATAATTTCCGCTTCAATAATGGCGGACTTGATACTGGAGTAAAACAAGATTCAATTACCGATAAATATGCCGCAGAAATGCATCCAGTAGGTGATGGTTCCATCTTAGTATTCCATGATTTATACAAAGGCCGCGCCTATGCCAAAGAACGAAATCTACCAATTCTTATGGATTTCACCGGACATGCTTGTCAGAATTGTCGTAAAACAGAATCTACCGTATGGACCAATGACGAAATCCGCCCCTTACTTCAAAAGAATTTCGTAATTATTTCGCTGTATGTTGACGACCACGAACCGCTACCTGAAAGCGAACAGCGATATTCAAAAGAACTTGGTGGGAAAATTCGCGACGTTGGAAATAAATGGGCGGAGTATGAAGTAATTAATTACAAAAGCTTCCAACAACCGCTCTATGTGGTTACAGATCATGAAGGCAAAGACCTTACTGAAACCATTGGTTATACGCCCGAAATTGATAGTTACAAGAAATTCTTGCTTAAAGGCATAAATAAATTCAAGCAATAAGTTCACCGAACTGTATAATTAATTTTATCCTGAAGGTCAACTCATTGATTTAATTGTTAAATTTATTCTAAACCTACTAAATTTTATTTAAAGTGATCAAATTAAATACCCCCTCTTTATTAATTATTTTTTTTTCTTTTATTTGCCATTTCTACCAAAGCCAAAGTCAACTTTGCGTCTCTGGCGGTGGCGCGTCCAATGATCAAGCACATGCAATAGTTCAGGCAGGTGACGGCGGTTACGTTAGTGCGGGTCATACTAGCTCATTCGGAGCGGGATTAAATGATATCTACGTAATTAAAACTAATTCCGTCGGTACAATTATATGGACTCAAACCATCGGCGGGGTGGGTAATGATTACGGTCGCGCAATAATTAAAACGTTTGATGGCGGATACGCCATCGCGGGCACAACCTCATCATTTGGAGCAGGTGGTGATGATGTGTATGTAGTGAAACTTGATGCCATGGGAAATGTGCAATGGAATAAAACCTACGGAGGGACAGGAACCGACCAAGGATGGGATTTAGTTCAATCGTTAGATAGTGGATTTTGTATTGTTGGACAAACCACTTCATTTGGAGCCTCTCCAAATGATTTTTACGTTGTTCGAACCGATGCCTCAGGTAATTTAATTTGGGATAAAAAAGTAGGGGCCGCCTCTTTAGCTGACATTGCTTACTCAATAACAAATACTAGTGACGGCGGATTTGCAATCGCAGGAACGGCCTATACCTGGACTGGTAGTGCGAGTACATCTTCCAATGATTTCTATATTGTAAAACTTGACGGCAGCGGGAATATGGTTTGGTCTCGACTTGTACAAGATACAAATGCCACCAAATACCCGGATTATGCTAGATCTATAATTGAAACAGCGGATGGGGGTTTTATGGTTGTCGGAGAGGCGGGTCAACCTAAGGTGAATGGAGGATTCAATTGGCATTACCTTTTAGTAAAATTGGACGCTGCCGGACAAGTTTCATGGACCCGTTATTACGGCGGAACTCAAATTCCGAATTTCTCTACAGATGGTAGTGACTACGCAGAATCTGTTATCCAAATGCCGAATGGGGACTATTTGGTTGGCGGATATACCTTTTCATTCAATTATAATTTCACTACTGGACAGCAGGTTGGTTTGGAATATTACCTAATACGAGTGAATAGTACGGGTACGTTGATTTCTACTCATATTATTGGCACCGTTCAAAATGATATTGGAAAATCATTAATAAAAACATCCGACGGTGGGTACATGGTTGCAGGTTATTCACAAGAACTTACCGCTGGAACTTATCCCGATGAGTTATATTTTGTGAAACTAGACTCAACCTTATCAACCTGTTGTACCATGAGAACTGGAGGGGCAGATCGAGGTACAGGAACTACAAATACTACCCGAGGAAGTAGCCTAAGTGCAGGCGGAACCGCAGGTGTTGGAGGAATTTATGGATCTGGGGGAACAACCTCTGTTATTTGTGGAATCCAGCCCCTATCAGCGGCTTTTCAAACGAATCAAGCTCAAATTTGTCAGCCAAATAATTGCATCAATTTCAACGACAACTCCGCAGGTAACCCACTAACATGGGAATGGTCTTTTCCTGGCGCCACCCCCTCAAGTTCAAATATTCAAAACCCAAGTAATATTTGCTACAGTTCCCCAGGTTCTTACCCTGTAACGTTAGTTGTAGGAAACGGTGTTACTTTCGATACACTTGTTTCATCTAATTATATTACTTTATTCAATACTCCTCCCATCCCCGTAATAACAGCTTCTGGGGCAACTAATATTTGTTCCGGCGATACGCTACTTTTAACTTCCTCCTATGCCGCTGGTAATGTTTGGACTCCTAATAATCTAACTAGTCAATCCATTAATGTAACCGCTGCCGGTAACTATACAGTAACTTACACTGACCAAAATGGGTGTCAAGCTACGTCTCAGCCAATTACCGTCAACCTACTCCCAAGTCCTGCAACACCCATTATTTCGCCACCGGGACCTCACATTATTTGCGCAGATGGTGCAATACAACTTTACTCCAATATAATTGGCGGAAACCTTTGGTCTCCGAATGGTGAAACTACAGATACCATTTGGGTAGGCATGCCAGGAACATACTTTGTAACCAATACCCTAGGTACATGTACGAGCGCTGTTAGCAATACAGTTATAGTTAATATTGGAGTAAGCCCTTCACCTCCAACAATCACACAAGGAACGAATGATACCTTATTTTGCTCAGCAGCAACAACATACCAATGGTATCTGAATGGGGATGTAATTCCTGGGGCAAATTCATCATATTACGTCGCTTCAATTCCAGGAATTTACAGCGTATACATAACCAATGAAGATGGGTGTGGAGTTTCCGGAGATCCATTTACTGTAGAAATCACCAATGGAAATACGATAATCTTAGCTCCATGGTTGGATATCTATCCAAATCACGTAAGCGAATTTTTAAATATTGTGAATAATCAAGGAGGTCCTTTTAGCTATAAAATTGTTGATATTCATGGAAAAAACATAACATCAAATCATGCTTTTGATGATGTTTCAATAGATTTTAGAAACCTTACTAATGGAATTT
>JBEGMB010000032.1:0-3218 GCA_041183245.1 Bacteroidota bacterium | reverse complement strand
TATACGATTAGTACATATATGAAAGGATATGAGTGGTTAGCAACCGGTGTTAATGTGGCTATATTAGCCGGATTTTCAAGTGTAATATTAGTGATGCTTATGGGGCAAAGCCGTGTGTTTTACTCCATGAGTAACGATGGATTATTACCGAAAGCTTTTGGTGAATTGCATCCGAAGTTCCAAACGCCATTTAAGGCCAATTGGATCTTGTTTGTATTTGTTGGATTATTCGCAGCGTTCGTACCCGGAAGTGTAGCCGGAGACCTTACATCGTTCGGTACCCTGTTTGCGTTTATTTTAGTGAGCGCAGGAGTTTGGATTATGCGTGTAAAAAACCCAGAATTTGTTCGTCCATTTAAAACACCCTTGGTTCCTCTGGTTCCAATTTTGGGAATCCTTGTATGTACGGCAATGATTGTTTCTCTAGATATTCAAACCCTTAAAGTTGCTGGCGCATGGATGGCTCTGGGGTTAATCATCTATTTTGCATACAGCAGAAAGAACTCTCATTTGCATAAATAGGAACCCTTTAATTTACCGCCATCTATGGGCAATGTCCCGCAGAAATCTTTAGGACTCCTTGACGCTACCTTGCTTGTTGCCGGGTCTATGATTGGGTCAGGGATATTCATCGTATCCTCGATTATGATGAATGACATCGGTTCACCCGCATGGATGCTTGTCTTGTGGGTTTTAACCGGTATCATTACAATTTTGGCAGCCCTAAGTTATGGTGAATTGGCGGGGATGATGCCAAATGCAGGTGGACAATACGTCTACATTCAGCGGGCCTTTGGAAGGTTGCTATCGTTTCTATATGGATGGACTGTATTTACGGTTATTCAAACCGGTGTAATTGCCGCGGTGGCCGTTGCCTTTGCAAAATATACCGCCGTATTTTTCCCTTCTTTAAACGATGTGATATTGGATATCTCATTCCTTAAACTTACCTATGGGCATGTAGTAGCCATTGGGTCTGTGTTGGTCCTGACCTATTCAAACGCTCAAGGATTAAAAAATGGTAAAATCATTCAATTTGTTTTTACATCCGCGAAGTTGTTTGCCCTATTTGCCCTCATCATTTTAGGGATTTACTTGGGTTTTAAAACAAATGTGTTTGCCTTAAATATGACGGATGCATGGAAGGCGTTTAAGACAACAAGTAATGAGGGTGGCGTAATAAGCACAACACCACTAATGGGTTGGGCATTGGTGGGAGCACTCGGAGCAACAATCATAAATTCGCTGTTTTCCGCTGATGCTTGGAACAATGTAACGTTTATTGCAGGGGAAATAAGAGATCCTAAAAAAAATATACCCCGTAGTTTGTTCTTAGGCACACTGATCGTTACCGTAATTTATGTGTTAGCGAATGTAGCGTACCTCATGTTATTGCCCAATCAAGATATTATGAATGCCCCAAGTAACCGGGTAGGTGCAGCGGCAGCACATGTAATTTTTGGTGAACCTGGTGTATTAATTATGGCCGGCTTAATTATGATTTCAACCTTCGGATGCAATAACGGACTAATCCTTGCGGGTTCGCGTTTATATCATGCGATGGCGAAAGATGGCTTGTTTTTCAAAAAAGCAAATGAACTGAATACACATGGGATTCCAAGCGCTGCCTTATGGATTCAATGCCTATGGGCTTCTATCTTGTGTTTATCAGGAAAATATGAAGACCTACTTACCTACAGTACCTTTGCCAGTTTATTGTTTTACATTTTGACGATCGCCGGTATTTTTCGTTTGCGTAAAACAGAACCTGATACACCTCGTCCATACCGAGCATTTGGCTACCCACTCCTCCCCATACTCTATATTGCAATTACAAGTAGCATTTGTTTAATTCTTTTAATTTATAGCCCTGTAAACACCTTAATTGGACTCTTCATTGTGGCTATAGGTATTCCTGTTTACTTTCTTACCGCTAAAAAACAATAGGACGCTTAAAAAATACGTTTGGGTAGGCTATGAGTCAACACCCTAAACTAACGCAGCGAACAAAATCAGGTCTAATAGTGTGGAGCATCCTAGCCCTTGGGATTGTACTTACCCCTAGAATTATTAGAACTTGCTTTCCAGGAGAACCTATTAAAATCGAAATAAAAACACTAAAAAAAATCAAGCGATTCATAAAGGCTGAGCGAAAGAAACAATGGAATTACAAACGGAATAGATATCACACACCGCCGTCGAAATTCAACCCAAATGACTATTCCTTAAGCCAATGGATGGCACTCGGGTTATCCGAAAAACAAGCCAACGTGGTGTTGAAATTCTGTAAATATCCTCTTAAATCAAATGAGGATTTAAAACGAATTTTTGTGATACCCGAAGCCCTGTTTCAACGAATTAAAGATTCCACCATATATTCCAGCAAAGCACCCAACCATAACACTTCAAACGTATCAACCCTTCAACCGGAAAAACAACCAAAGCGTATCACTATTGGTGCGATCGATAGCGCCAAATTAGTTTCTATTAAAGGAATTGGTCCATTTTATGCCAAAATGATCATGCGTTACGAGCGGGCCTTAGGGGGATTCCATAAAAAAGAACAACTACTAGAAGTATATAAAATGAATTCAGAAACCTATGAAATACTTTGTAATAAACTCGATTTTTCAGAAACACAGATTCGTAAAATTTCGATTAACAAGGCCAATACAGAAGAACTCGATCGCCATCCATACTTGAATCGATGGCAAGCTAACTCGATCGTAAAGATGAGAGTTCAATTAGGGGGATTTCAATCACTGAATGAACTTCGGAAATCACATTTAATTAACGCAGAAGATTTTGAGAAGTTAGAACCATACGTATCTTTGTAACATGGAACTATCAAATAAAATCCAACTCGCCATTCGCGATGTACATGATTTCCCAAAAGAGGGAATTGTGTTTAAAGACATCACGCCAATTATGATGAATGCAGGGCTGAGCAATGAAATTCTTGAAGCATTAGCGGAGCAATTTAGGTCAGAAAATCTTCAGGGCATTGCTGGCATTGAAAGCAGGGGATTTTTATTTGGGTTCCCTTTAGCTATGGCACTAGGCATTCCGTTTATAATGATTCGAAAAAAAGGGAAATTGCCATACAAAAAAATTTCCCATGCGTATGAATTGGAATATGGTTCAGCAGTTATTGAAATGCATTCTGATGCTTTTTCACCCGGGGACCGAATTTTAATCCATGATGACCTTTTAGCCAC
>JBEGMB010000031.1:0-7015 GCA_041183245.1 Bacteroidota bacterium | reverse complement strand
CTGCTACCTTAAGCGGTATAGGACCTTACCAAGACTCCGCACTTTTGTATTCGCAGCCCTTAATTTGGGATTACGCCAAACAATATGATTATAAACGATTCTTTTTAAGTTCACATACACTCGAATGGTATCGGTTTGCCGACTTCTATAAACATGACTCCTTAGATATCTGGTGGAATCATGACAATTCAGGCCTGCCCTATTATAATGATTTGGGAATTCGAGATGAGCTAACCATAAACAAAGCGATAAAAACAATTCATTCCTTCAAAGACAAACCGTTTACTGGGGTGATTCAACTAAACACCACCCATTATCCTTACCGTGTTCCAACAGACTATGAGCATTGGAATGGTCGCTATCAAGACGCTTACAACAATGCGGTAAGGTATCAGGATGCTATCCTAGGGAAACTTTTTGATTATTTGGAACGAACAAATAAACTTAATAATACCGTTATTCTACTTACCAGTGATCACGGGGAATCCTTGATGGAACATCACAACATTGGCCATGTTGAAAGCAACTATTATGAAACGATTGCCATACCTTTATTCGCATACATCCCGCCCAGCTTACTCACGCAAGAACAACGGGTCGCACTCCGTAATAATCAGAAAAGCATTACATCGAACATCGATCTTGTACCCACCTTGCTTGATTTATGGAATATTAAACAATCAGATCAATGGAAACCCTATACGGAACGGTTAACTGGGCATAGTTTACTCAAGAAAATCCCTGAAGACCGAAATATCATCACCTTAAACAATAATCAAATCGCAAGTTTTAATACGGGGCTATCCCTTATTAATTCAAAATTTCATTTTTTGCTTCGAACCAACCTGACGCCCGCAAAAATAGAATGGTACCGTTCAGGAGATGAAAAAGAAGTTCACGATTTAGGTCCATTGTTACCTAATGCTGTACAAGGTGCCGTAAAAAAGGCAATACATCCATTCCCGGTTTGCCATCCATTTTTAGATTACTTGAACTCTAACTCATCTAAAGAAACGATGCGTTGAAGGCGAACTCCTTTTTCAGTATTTATTAAAAAAGTTAAGGTCTTGCGCCACGGCTGAATCCGTAAAACGCCAAAATTATTCTCCATAACCGGACCTTCCTCTCGATGAACATTGGGTGCTGCAAATTCCCAAGATTCAGAAATCCCACTGCTCGTTAAATCATATAGTGGATATGACGAGCTACAAGATTTCGACAATTCGGCATAATGTACATCACCCGAAATAAAGACTACGTGCTCTTTGCGTGTGGATTCAATTAATTGGGCCATACGTTCTTGTTCGAGTGGAAAATTAGCCCACGTTTCGTAGCCATTATATTCTGTAGCAAATTGGGTAGAGGACGCAATAATGGTTACCGCAGATTTTACCTTTAATTGTTCCGCTAACCAACTCCATTGTTCTTCTCCCAACATCGTTGAATCCGATTTGAAACATGGTAGATACAAGCGTTCATAAGGATAATAGGTGTCGTTTTCTTCGCTTGGCTTATTAATTCGTTTCAATGAACTTCTAAAGGTTCTCGTATCGAGTAAGATCAACTGAATCTTTTTCCCCTTGTACCGAAATATGTACGATTGATAAATGCCTTGATGACTTAATACCTGTGTTAGATTAGGCGGTTGAAAAAATGACGTAAACATGCGTTTTGAAGCTTCTTTCAAGGGGTAATATTTACCTACATCATCCATCCCATAATCATGATCATCCCACGTTGCATAAAGGGGGGTGCTACGCTTTAGTGCTTGAAAATTAGGATTGCATGCTAAGGCTTGATATGCCTTATTAATTTGCATTGAATCATAGGTATCGGCATAGACATTATCACCAAGAAAGACAAATGCATTGGGCGACATAGCCGCAGCCTTATTCAATAGCACAAGCTCTTTTTCTTGGTGAAGACATGATCCAAACGCCAAGTTAAATCCTTGTCCAAATATTAATCCATCCTGAATTATACAAATCAATAAAATCGTAATAATCGTTTGTTGCATGCGCTATAAAATTAGTAGTTTTGGGGGGATGGCAAAACCTGGATTAAATATCATTCATTACCTGGCTATACTGAGCTTATTTGTCTTGTGTATGATCCTCATAGTATTCCACAATGGGTTAGTGCCTTTACTTTGTTTGATGGGTTTGTTTTTTGGCGGCAGATTAGGTATTCGAAAACTTACAGGACATGCTTCCAATGGCTTAGGAATCCTTAAAAATAGCCTGGTAGTTATATTGTTTATTGGGGCAGGGTTTACATGTAGCATTTTACGAACCGAAACCAACTACTATTATTTTTTAACGCGAACTAATACCTTAAAGATTAAACAAGATGGTGAGTGGGTCTTAATTCATAATGCTGACCGAATCGATGTGAATGAAGTGTATTCAAATCCTTCGGTAGTTGTACAGCGCATTGACATTAAACGCAATCAGAAGGGAATCCTTGGTCGAGCACTAAACCTGGTGGTTTCCCAAAAAGTGAATGTTTTTATTTTTAAGCCAACGAATGCCTTTTACTTAGTTGCAGATCCAAATAATGGATTTGCTCCGCTCACTGTTAGTGAAGCAAATACTCGAAAAGAAAGTAGTTTCCTAATCAACGCGAGCTTTTATGACCCATCAAACCGCGCGCTGGGCGAAGTAATCTATTGCAGCAAGCAATACCAAACAAAAAGCAGTTCCTCAGGGTATTTCAAAGTGATCGATGGCGTACCCCACGCAGGTCCTCGTTCCGTGTTTGATAATTATTCCAATATCCCACAATATTCATGTCAAGCGCATCCATCCACGATGAAAGACGGCGTCATTTTTCAGTACATTCTAGATAATTCCTTTGCAAAGTGGCGTCAACGAACGTATCGCAACTTGGTTGGAGAAAAAGCAGATGGTAGCATTGTATGCATTGCTTCCGGTAATGGCGGATTGTTAGATGTTCGTGAAATCAGTCAGCTCGCTAAATTACTCGGCGTCAAACACGCGACCTTATTTGATGCGGGAATCGCCTTACAATATGCGTTCAATAGTCCTGGATATTCGATGGAGTTTTCTGCATTCAATAACCTTTTGGATGCTGGATCTTTTGTTGATCAGGTTGGAATGGAACTTTTTCGCAAGAATTTCATCCAACGATCGCCTGTTTATATTGGTATTACCCTGAACGAATGAAACAACTTATCCTCTTTGTTTTTTTTATTGTATTAAGTACAGCGATGTTCGCCCAAGAACGTGCGCTTGAGAAGAATCATCAAGAGGGAATAGATAAAGCAAAACAAGGAGATTACCTCGGCGCAATCGCCTCATTCACTAAAGCCATTGAAGTATTGCCCTTAGATGCCTACGCTTGGTACAATAGAGGAATGGCGAAAAACATGATCGGTGAATACGAAGATGCACTTAATGACTTTGGAACCTGCATTGGACTTAATCCCGCCTACGGAAGGGTTTGGTATAACCGGGGGCTTACAAAAATGTATGTTTCGAACTATGACGGAGCCATTGTTGATTTAACACAGGCCATTCAGATTGAACGTGAATATGCCGGAGCCTATTACTACCGAGCATATCTTTATGAAATCAAAGGGTTATTTGATTTTGCATGTACTGATTATCAGAATGCGCAAGCCAAAGGATATCCTGTACCTGCAGAGAAATTAGCGGCATGTAGGGATACATCATACCCTGGATTTATTAAACACCCGCTCCTTTTCTTAACTAATGAAAGTTCGATGCGCAGCTACGGCACCAAAAAACGCAATCCAATTCATGTTGGAAGTGCAGAAAATATGGAAATCTACCTGCGTTTATTGAGGTCTCCAGATGGTAAATACGTATACCACAATGTAATCGAAAAAGGGGAATTATCAGTTGTTGAAATAACCTACACAAAACATGGGAAGAAAAAAAGCAAACTAATTTATTTTGATTTGAGTGTGTTAGAAGATCCGAAAATCATTAAAGGATTTAGGACATTTAAACCACCGCTGAAGTAAAATCTTCTCGTACCATCCGCTCAACAATCTTCGCCCCGTTTAAGGCTAGCGGAATTCCTCCACCAGGATGTACCGTCACACCTGCAAAATACATCCCCTTGACGGTAGGCGCATGATTCGGATGTCGATAGAATGCAGCCAACGCGGAATTAGAACTATTTCCATAAATAGAACCTCCTTTTCCGTTATAAACCGTTTCAAGCTTTAAAGGATCATTAATATATTCCGTTTCAATGAAGGGAGCGATATCTGCGCCCAAGGCACGATTTAATTTGTTAATGATATTCTCACGAAGCTTTTCCAACATGGCAGCCCAGTCCTGACCAATATTAACTGGGGCATTCACCATAACAAACCAATTCTCACATCCCTTTGGGGCATCTGAGGGTTCAGCTTTAGAACTTATGTGAACATAAATGGTTGGGTCATCTATTAAGGTTTTAGAATCAAATATTGCCTTAAATTCCTCCTTGTAATCTTCCGTAAAAAATATATTGTGTACACCGAGTTCCTTGAATTCCTTTTTTATCCCCCAATAGAAAACGACTCCAGAGGAAGACAACTCTTGCCTTAAAATTTTAGAAGGACGCTTAACCTGAGGCATTAATTGCTCATAGGTAAAATGGGCATCTGCATTGCTAACAACAATCGAAGCAGGATGAAAAGTATCTAAGGCATAAACCCCTGCAACTCGATCATTTTCAACTTTTATGGATTGAACCGGAGAATCCATCCGGAAATCTACGCCGAGAGAACGAGCTGTACGTGCTAAACTCTCAGTAATTGAAACCATTCCACCTTTTGGAAAATAGATTCCTTCATTAAATTCCAAATGTCCAATAATACTTAATAAGCCCGGTGTTTTAAATGGATCACTACCGTTATACGTAGCAAATCGATTCATAAGCTGTATGGATTTTGGATTTTTAAAAAATCGTTTCGAAAATCCATTCATGCTAATCAATAAACCATAGCGAGGAATATTTAAAATAGCAGGAATCAGGTTTTTATTAAATAAATGAGAAAAACGATGTAAGGTGGTTTCAATAAAAACTGGCTTCAATACGTCATAATTCTTTTTCAAGCGGTTTAAATAGGTGTGAACCTTTTTTGGATTTTCATTAAACTCAGACACCAATACATTCATCGTGGCCTCCATCCCAGAAGGTAAAACATGACTCGTACCGTCTGAGAAAAAATAACGAAATGACTCGGGTAACGCACGATATTCAAAAGGCTCTTGATCGATGCCTAAGGCAATCAACTCTCGAATTAATTCAGGTTCGGTGAAAACAGAGGGACCCATGTCATACCGATAGCCATTGAATTCACGCGTATGCACCTTACCTCCAATGAAAGAATTCTTTTCAAAAATAGTAACCTTGTTTCCTAATTTAGCCAGTCGAATTGCTGAGGCCAAGCCTCCTACCCCACTTCCAATAACAATTACTTCTTCTTTCATACTAAGGTTTGGAACAACAAAACACTAAAACAGTTCATGTTTTTTACTACGTTTTCAACAAAAATATGGTTTTTTCAACATTTTATTAGATTTTTCAAGGGCTACAGGTTTACGGGTAAGATATTCAGATATATTTGTCCCGTTAAACGTTTTTATTAACCTTTTAAAAAAATTAATTATGAACAAAGCAGAATTAATTGACGCAATGGCAGCTGCTGCTAATTTGTCAAAAGCTGATGCAAAAAGAGCGCTTGATGCGTTTGTTGATGTTTCAACTGGAGCATTGAAATCAGGAGACCGTATCTCTTTAGTAGGATTCGGTTCTTTTTCAATTTCAGATCGTAAAGCAAGAAACGGAAGAAACCCTAAAACTGGCGCAGTTATTAAAATTGCTGCTAAGAAATCAGTTCGCTTTAAAGCTGGTGCTGAATTAAGCGGGAAAGTAAACTAAGAAAAGATTACTTAGAAAAGAAAGGGAGCCTTAGGGTTCCCTTTTTTTATGCGCATGGAATAGCGATTATTCCTTTATGATGGAATGAATCATCACCTGACCTGAGGAGAAGTTCAAACTCAATAAATACCGCCCTGCATTCAGCATGGAAACATCAATTGCTTGGCTAAAGTCTGTCTCATAAATTTTTCTTCCATCCATGGAATAAATTTGATAAGCTTTCAACTCACTCAGTTCGTTACCTATCAAATAAATTTTATCACTGCTTGGATTTGGAAAGAGTACCATTTCTGTTAAATCTGTCTGATTAATTCCTGCCCCTGGGCATTCTCCCGGTTGATAATTAGAAACTCCATAATAGTTGATTGCAATGCAAGAATTTTGATAAGTAACTGAATCGCAACCACAGACAGGTTCAATTATGCCTGGACAAAGCACATTCAAATTAATTAAATTCGAATCAATACATTCCAAGGTGACTACCGTGTCGTTCATACAAAGACTGTTGCAGGCGTACAAACTGTTATAGAAATAGCCGCTATAATCAACTCCGTTGCTACCAATCATACTACATCCAGAAACGGCAAAGCACGAGTCATTTTGACGAATCACCCCGAGTGCCATGGCACATGCGCCAAAATCAACCCCTGATGGCACTTCCATACAGGTATCTAATTCCACAGGTTCACACGGACCTGGAGTCCATGAGGTAACCCCTCCGTAATAATATGCCTCGCATTGATTATTATAGGTCATGCTATCGCACCCGCATACTGGATCAACAACAGTAGGACATAGCATAGAAACATCAATTTGAGATGGGTCGATGCAATTGTTTTGGTTGCAGGTACCAGGTGTCCATGACGTTACCCCGCCAGACGTGGTAGCAATGCAGTCATTCGCATAGGTCACCCCATCGCACCCGCATACTGGATCGTATACCATCGGACAAATTGCCAAGGTATCAATCAAGGTAGGATCTATACATGGCTGTGCTAATGCCTTAAAACCTACCAATAACAATAAAACAATTAATTTTTTCATGCATTTATATGTTCTAATTCTCCTTCGGAACGTGCTATCACAGCAGTAG
>JBEGMB010000030.1:0-2732 GCA_041183245.1 Bacteroidota bacterium | reverse complement strand
GTAATGAATGTAATGTCAAGTATATTTGAATCCTTACCGCGACCGAATTTAATGAATAATCAGGAGTTAAATAACAGAAAAAATATACCGGGAATTGGAGTCGCATCCCATTTCCTTAAAGGCTTTGTATATACTTTACCGCTTCTCGATACAAGTAATACTCTTATTGTGGAGGGTAACATAGCGGAAGTTACCGGCTACTCTGCTGATGAATTTTTAGATTCTGGATTGAACGTGGAACTGTTGGTGGCTGATGAGGATCTGACAAATTATATCCAGGAAAGGAAAAGAATTATTGAGAACATCTCGGACGAGCATACTTTGAAGTACCGATTGAAGCACAAGTCAGTTGGTCTGATTCAAGTTGCAGAAAAGATACTTGTGCAGTATAACAGTAATGGAGAAGCTGAATTTCTGATCGGTTATGTCGAAGACAAAACGATAGATTTGCTTAATGCAATGTCTATGCGTCAACTTTTGGCATTCCGAGAAGCAATTGATCGCTTTTTAATTTGTACAATTACCGAACCGGATGGAACTATCATTTATGCAAATCGCAAATTCAGCAGGCGTGCGGGATATCCGATAAAAGAAGTATTAGGTAGAACTCACCGCGACTTAATCGGTTCCGGCAACCATGATGAAAAATTCTGGTCCTCTTTTTGGTCGACGATCAAATCAGGTAAAAAATGGTCGGGAGTAGTTCTTAATGTTGCCAAATCAGGAGAAAAATACTGGGAAGAGAAAGTGGTCATTCCCGTATTGGGAAATGATGGCACTGTGCTTAATTATATAAGCCTTGGCAACGATGTTACATCCAGATTTGAATTAGAACGCAAGATGCGCTTCTTTAAAGAAGCAATAGATGTTTCACCGGATATGATGTTTCTGGTTAACTCAACCGATTTCAGAATATTGGACGTTAACAGTACATCAGAAAATACACTTGGTTACAGTTCAGAGCGTCTGACTGAAATGAATTTGCCGCATGTATTGGCGGAATTAAGTTCGAATGAATTGAGGTATATCGTTAACGAAACGCATAAATCAGGAAGTACAAAAGGTGTTTTCGAAACAAATTTGATTTGTTCTTCAGGAGAGTTGATTGCATCGGAGTTTGTATTCTCCATTTACCATTCTAACAAATGGGGCGACAGAATTATTTTCTCGGTACGCGACATATCCAGAAAAAAAGAAATGGAATTAGAAATCGAAACGCATAAATCCGGAATCATCGAAATTGGAAAGCTGGCTAAAATGGGAACATGGGAGTGGAGGCCTAATGATGACTTGATAATTCTTTCCGGAACAACAGCTTCCATTCTCTCCTTAGGTTATTCAGAAATGACAATGAAGTTCACCGAATTTCAGAAAATGGTCCATCCGGGTGATTTACATCTGATGGAAAAGGCATTCGAACAAATATTGAATCAGGATGAGCCAACCGCTTTCAACTATCGTATTGCTTCACAAGACGGCTCAGAAAAGCACTTGTCATTAAAACGTTATAATATAAAGTTTTCCGCAGAAAATACGGTTATTTCTGTTCAGGGCTTTGCACAGGACATCAGCGATATTAGACAGACGCAATTGGAAAACGAGTATTATCATGAAAAAATGGAGCAACTCGTTTTTCAAACGTCACACCACTTGCGTGCATCAATTTCTACCATACTTGGGGTACTTGAAGTTTTCAAATCCGGTAACCCTGCAGAAGTAGATTCGGGCAAATTGCTGACTTATATTACTGAAGCGGCAACCGATGCAGATGACAATTTACGTATCATGTTACGACGCCTCCAGGAGCGCAGTCGCTGAAAACACCCCTCCTTCGCTTTACAAAAACACCCAAAATCTTACATCCGCAAGAAGTAGCGCGCATGTGGTTTAGACAGGTTTCAAGGTCGCTGTAGGTTTGCTTCATCAAACTAACACTAAAAAAAACGGCCATGAAAAAGATGAATCTCTTCGCAGCAACAGCAATCGCAGCTCTCACATTGACAACTGCAACAGCTCAGAACCCTTACCAGTTCATTAAGGTAACGATGACCTCTAATTCCAACAACCCGAACCAAACACCTGCTACCATGGTGATGATGTTCGGACAAGGGGAAAACGACGCCCTCGCCTTCCCGGATGCGGGTAATGAAGGTACTTTGGGTCGTTTGGACGACAATTGCTTCCCGTTCTCTAAATCTGCGGACGGATATATTATCACTAATCTTGATGCGCGTCAGGAATTAGACAAGTACACTTCCGTTCCTTTCGGGTTCGTAAATAAAAATGCCGCTGAAATTAAAGTTGTCGCTTCGGTAAGCAACTCTAACGGCGACACTGTGAACTTCCTGCCCGCTTACGTGTGGCTCGAACAAATCTCTACAGGTGAAAAATTCTCCATCCTGGGTGATACTGCCAAGTTCGATATTCCTTCTAACCTCGGGTTTGCTACTGACTTCGTGCTTCATGCAGGACCGGCAAACTACCTGATCCCTACAGAAGAAACCTGCTACAATACGGCTGATGCTTCTGTGCTGTTTAAAACCCCAAACTTCACAGGTGCAGCGTTCGAACTCAATAACGCAAACGGAATTGTTGCTGCAGGAACTATGTCTGCCAACGATACTACTATATACAACCTCAATGCCGGAAACTATGTTGCCATCATCCGCATCAACAACATCCCGGTAGATTCAGCAAACATCACTATCAATCCGAAAAACCCGATCATCGCT
>JBEGMB010000029.1:0-3966 GCA_041183245.1 Bacteroidota bacterium | reverse complement strand
AGGCGCTGCTGTATTTGAATTATATGATACCTATGGGTTTCCACTAGACCTTATTCAACTTATCGGCCGAGAGCATGGTTTTTCAGTAGATGAAGCAGGATTCAATCAAGAATTAACCAAGCAAAAGGAGCGTTCTCGCGCTGCTACAGGCATTGAAACCGACGACTGGCAGCAAGTAAATGAAGAAAACCCTACGGAATTTATTGGATATGATGTAATTGAATGCGATACTAACATCATTAGATACCGAAAAGTAACTCAGAAACAACGCGAATTCTATCAGTTGGTGCTTAGTCAAACACCATTCTATGCCGAAAGTGGCGGTCAAGTTGGTGATACCGGTTGGTTAATCGATTCACAGGGCAATAAAACCCGAATCTTCGATGTAAAAAAGGAAAACAACTTAATTGTGCATTTATGCGAATCGTTACCAGCGAGTCTAGGCGAAACATTGAGCGCACAAATTGAAGTAAACCGAAGAATAAACATTCAAAAAAACCACAGTGCCACGCATTTATTGCACCACGCATTACGGACTGTACTTGGAACGCATGTGGAGCAAAAAGGCTCCTTAGTAAGCCCAGACTACCTACGATTTGATTTTTCGCACTTTGCTAAGGTCACCGAAGAAGAAATGGAACAGGTTATTTCACTCATGGAACAGCAAATTTCGGCGAACATTCCGTTGAACGAGAAACGAAATACCCCAATCAGTGAAGCGCAAGCAATGGGTGCAATGGCCTTATTTGGCGAAAAATATGGTGATTTGGTTCGTGTCATTCAATTTGGAGAATCGATTGAATTGTGTGGAGGAACTCATGTTAAATCAACCGGTGAAATCGGATTAATTCATATACAATCTGAAGCAGCAGTAGCGGCGGGAATTCGACGCATTGAAGTAATTTCTGGTCAAGCGGCCGAAACCTATTTCAAACAGGAATCTGCCTTAATGACTGAGGTTCGTACGATGTTCAAAAACCCAAAGGATGTACTCAAAAGCATCCAAGATTTAATGGATCAAAACCAAGGATTAGGAAAAGAAATCGAGGGATTAATCAAGGAGCGAAATAAAGGAATTAAACGTGAGTTGGAAAGCAAGCTTGAAGAAATCAATGGAATCCCATGCGTATGTCAAGAGTTATCCATCGACAGTAATTCGGTAAAAGACATTTTGTTTCAGCTGAAAGGTCAATACCCAAGTTTTGTTGGTATTATAGGAAATATTGATGGCGATAAATGTGGACTAAGCGTAATCATCTCCGATAATTTAGTGGCATCCAAGGCGTGGAATGCTACCCAATGGATTAGAGAAGTAGCGCCAATGATACAAGGCGGTGGCGGCGGACAACCCTTCTTTGCTACAGCGGGAGGTAAAAACAGCAGCGGAATTAAAAGTGCCTTGTTAGCACTTAAAAACAAGTTATAAGCATTGAGTTTGATTGAGATAACGGTAGCCATTTGTACATACAACCGAGAACGGTATTTACCTCAGTTGTTTGAATCAATAGTAAGACAAACCCTTGCTCCTGAGCGCTTCGAAATCATTCTGATTGACAATAATTCTCCTGGGAATACCCACGAACTTTTCACAGAATTCGCTGCGAAAAACCCAACACATCTTACACACTATTTTCTAGAAACCAACCAAGGCTTATCCTTTGCGAGAAATCGTGCGATCAAAGAATCTTCAGCCCCAATCATTACCTTTTTAGATGATGATGCATTCATTGATGCGAATTATTTAAGTGTACTCATTGAATCGTTCAATAAACACCCGGATTGCGGATGCATTGGCGGACCGATACTTCTTCATTATGAAGACATTAAGCCAAGCTGGGAAAACCTTTACTTGAATTCTTTGCTTGGATATTTTAACAAAGGTGAGGCTGCTTTTTACTTCAATCGTACCGATTATCCGCGTGGATCAAACATGGCATTCAGAAATTTAGTATTTGAAAAAGCAGGCGTGTTTAATGTGACCTTAGGTCGAATTGGTAACAACTTATTTGGTGGAGAAGAGAAAGACCAATTCAATCGAATTTATGAGGCTGAAATCCCTGTACTGTATGAACCCCAAGCCATAGTGCACCATTGTGTTCCGAGGGAACGAACAACCTTTGCTTTCATTAAAAAACAAGCATTAGGGACCGGTGTAAGCGAACGTTTACGAAGCAAAAACGAAGGGTTGATGAGCTACATTAAACGCATTTTCGTAGAGGGTATTAAATGGTGTGGAAGTATTGTACTTTGGTTTCTATATGCGTTACAATTCAAATTTGCCAAAGGAAATATGATACTTTTCTTTCGGTTTTGGGTAACCCGAGGCCTTCTTTTTAAGTATGACAAGGCATGAGAATTCTATTGTGCATACAATCTTTCATCGTTGGTTTGATTCAAACAAAACTGAGTGCCATCAGAATTCTCCTACAAAGTAATTTTATTGGGATTGTTCAACAAGAAACACAAACAAAACCTTTGCTGATTTTAGGCAATGGTCCATCCCTCAATGATACGCTAAAAAACAATCCAGCAGCTACGCTTCAAGGATTTGATTTAATGGCGGTTAATGCGGCAGCGTGCAGTGATCAATTCAGCGCGCTTCAACCCAACTTATATATATTAAACGCGGTAACCTATTTCCAGAACGATTCGGAATTATCTCCTTTTTATATTCAAGCGAAGTACGATTTATTTGAAGCCTTAAAAGAAAAAACACGGTGGGAAATGACCTTATTGGTTCCGTTTCGCGCAAAGAAAAGTACTGATTTTCAACAGCTGATAGCATCCAACTCGAACTTAAAAGTCCGTTATTTCAATCAAACGCCAGTAGAAGGCCTGAGCTTTTGGTCGCACCGTTGGTACAACTTAGGTTGGGGCATGCCACGCCCGCACAATGTGTTGATTCCTGGAATAATGACTGGAATTCGCTTGGGATATAAAACCATCGCAATCGTTGGAGCAGATCATTCATGGCTCGCCGATCTTTCGGTAAACGATAACAATGAGGCCTTGCTCCGTCACGTGCACTATTATGCAACGGATGGCACGCAACCCATGAAGGTAGAAGATCGAATCGATCGTCCGCGAAAACTGCATGAAATCATTCACAAGTTTTATTTATCCTTTAAAGGCTATTGGCAGATTAAGGCATATGCCAACACAAAGCAGGTGTCAATTATTAATGCAAGCAGTGTGAGCATGATCGATGCATTTGATCGAAAACCCTTAGCCCAGATACTCAACGATACCGATAAAAATTAATGTAACTTTACTTCAATGAAAGACAGATCCATATTAATCACTGGCGGAACCGGTTCCCTTGGAAAGGCGTTAACCAAACACATCTTAACAACCTATCCTGAAGTAAAACGCCTAGTCATCTATTCAAGAGATGAACAAAAGCAGTTTGAAATGGAACAAGAATTCCCCGTATCAAAGTATCCTCAAATTAGGTACTTCATTGGCGACGTGCGTGATGGAGAGCGTTTGGAGCGAGCATTTGAAGGCATTGATAGCGTTATTCATGCCGCAGCAATGAAGCATGTGCATATTGCGGAGTACAATCCGGATGAATGCGTTAAAACGAACGTAGGCGGCGCCGAAAACGTAATTAAAGCTGCGTTAAAATCACAAGTAAAAGACGTGGTAGCCTTATCGACAGATAAAGCATGCGCGCCGATAAATTTATACGGGGCGACTAAATTAACCTCTGACAAACTCTTTGTGGCAGCGAATAACATACGCGGAAAACGAGACATTAAATTTTCAGTAGTCCGTTATGGAAATGTCATGGGATCGAACGGATCAGTTATCCCATTCTTCATTAAGCGAAAACAATTGGATGGTGTCTTACCCATTACCGTTGCTGAAATGACGCGATTTAACATTTCATTACAAGAAGGAGTCGACATGGTCATGCATGCATTGGAACACGCGTGGGGTGGAGAAATCTTTGTTCCAAAAATA
>JBEGMB010000028.1:0-4311 GCA_041183245.1 Bacteroidota bacterium | reverse complement strand
CTTAATTACCATTTTAATTTATTTGAAATAACGATTTAATCATATTACCGATGTCAAAATTAGACGCTAAGATTCCGGAAGGACCATTATCAGAAAAGTGGACCAACCATAAAAACCACATGAAATTAGTGGCGCCAAACAACCGTCCGAAAATCGATGTGATTGTTGTTGGTACGGGATTGGCTGGAGCCTCTGCCGCTGCTTCACTTGGTGAAATGGGCTACAATGTTAAGGCCTTTTGCTTTCAAGACTCTCCACGTAGGGCGCACTCGATTGCAGCACAGGGTGGAATTAACGCCGCAAAAAATTATCAAAATGATGGGGATTCTGTGTATCGCTTGTTCTATGATACCATCAAAGGAGGTGATTACCGTGCGCGTGAAGCAAACGTACACCGATTGGCTGAGGTTTCAGGAAACATCATTGACCAATGTGTTGCTCAAGGAGTTCCCTTCGCAAGAGAATATGGCGGGTTATTAGACAACCGTTCTTTTGGAGGAACACAGGTTCAACGTACATTTTATGCGGCAGGTCAAACTGGACAACAGCTTTTATTGGGTGCATATTCTGCTTTATCTCGTCAAATCGGTTTAGGTCGTGTGAAAATGTACCACCGTCATGAGATGTTAGACTTAGTGGTCGTTGATGGAAAAGCGCGAGGTATTATTGCACGAAACCTTGTTACTGGTAAAATCGAACGTCACAGCGCACACGCGGTGGTTATTGCTTCTGGCGGATACGGAAACGTATATTTCCTATCAACAAACGCCATGGGAAGTAATGTTTCTGCAGCATGGAAGGTACATAAGCGTGGCGCTTATTTTGCTAATCCTTGTTTTGTTCAGATTCACCCGACATGTATTCCAGTACACGGAACAAACCAATCCAAATTAACCTTAATGTCTGAGTCCTTAAGAAATTCTGGACGCATTTGGGTTCCTGCCAAAAAAGAAGACGCAGAAGCCATCCGAGAGGGGCGATTAAAGCCAACTCAAATTGCGGAAGAAGATCGGGATTATTTCTTGGAACGACGATATCCAGCCTTTGGAAACCTAGTTCCGCGTGATGTAGCATCTCGAGCGGCTAAAGAACGTTGCGATGCCGGATTTGGAATTGAAGCTAACGATACCAACGAAGGTGTTTACTTAGATTTTTCCTCAGAAATTAGAAGCAAAGGAAAACAAGCCGCATTTGCTAAAGGAGATCATAATCCTTCGGAAGAAACCATTCTTGCCTTAGGAAAAAAATGGATTGAGGAAAAATACGGGAACTTGTTTCAGATGTATGAGAAAATCACTGACGAAAACCCATATGAAACGCCAATGAAAATTTATCCTGCCGTGCATTATACCATGGGTGGCGTTTGGGTTGACTATAACCTTCAGAGTACGATTCCTGGATGTTTTGTAACGGGTGAAGCAAACTTCTCTGATCACGGAGCGAACCGATTAGGTGCTTCCGCGTTAATGCAAGGCTTGGCGGATGGGTACTTCGTACTACCGTATACCTTATCAAATTACTTAGCAGACGATATCCGAACAGGAACCATTTCAACGGATGCGCCAGAATTTGAAGCAGCAGAACAAGAAGTTAAGGAGCGAATTGAAATGTTCTTGAATAATAAAGGAACAAAATCTGTAGATTATTTCCATAAAAAACTGGGATTAATCATGTGGAATAAAGTAGGAATGGGAAGAAACGAAGCTGGATTAAAAGAAGCCATTGAAGAGATAAAGGCTTTGCGTGAATCCTTTTATGCGGATGTTTTTGTTCCGGGCGATGCGAATGAAATGAACACTGAACTTGAAAAAGCGCTGCGTGTTGCAGATTTCATCGAATTAGGCCAACTGATGGCAGTAGATGCCTTAAACCGTAACGAATCCTGTGGTGGGCATTTCCGTGAAGAATATCAAGATGCTGAAGGAGAAACACTGCGCGATGATGAAAACTTTAAAATGGTAGCTGCATGGGAATACCAAGGAGGAGATGCAAAAAACGCGACCTTACATAAAGAAGAATTAAAATACGAATTCATTAAAATTGCAGCGAGAAACTACAAATAAAGAAACGACTTATGGCAACTAAATTTATCAATATTACCCTTAAAATTTGGCGTCAAAAGAATAGCCAAGCCAAAGGAAGCCTCGAAACGTATAAACTGGACCAAGTGTCTACAGACAGTTCGTTTTTGGAAATGCTTGACCAATTAAATGAGCAACTTATAAACAGCAATGATTCGCCGGTAGCTTTTGATCACGATTGTCGTGAAGGAATTTGCGGGATGTGTTCCCTGTATATTAATGGCCGTGCACACGGACCAGATACCGGAACCACGACCTGTCAATTACACATGCGTAAATTCAACGATGGAGATACTATTTATGTAGAACCCTGGAGATCGAAAGCCTTTCCAATCATCAAAGACTTGGTGGTAGATCGCTCTGCGTTTGATCGCATTCAACAAGCAGGCGGATTTGTTTCTGTCAACACGTCGGGTAGAACGATGGATGCTAATGCCATTCCAATTCCAAAAAACGACGCAGACAAGGCTTTTGAGGCTGCTGCATGTATTGGTTGCGGTGCTTGTGTAGCAAGCTGTAAAAACGGCTCTGCGATGCTCTTTGTGGGCGCTAAAGTATCTCAATACGCCCTTTTACCACAAGGAAAGGTTGAAGGCCGTGAGCGCGTGTTAAACATGGTTCGTCAAATGGACGAAGAGGGATTTGGTAACTGTACGAATACCGGCGCTTGCGAAGTAGAATGCCCGAAAGGAATCTCTATTGAAAACATTGCTCGAATGAACCGTGAATTGATTAAAGCGGCGGTTACCAGCGAAAAGAAATAACACAAACGATTAAGGTCATAAAAAAAGGGAAGCAATTGCTTCCCTTTTTAATGTATTAAAGAATTGAATCTTATTTCAATTGTTTGTTCTCGTCTTTATACCATCCTGTATTTTCAGAGGACTCAACAGGTACATTTGCTTTCTTACTTAACTTGTTTTGAATGTTCATCCAATATCCAAAGCCAAAAAAACCGAGTAATATAAGCAGGGTATTAAAATAATTCTGAATGAATTCAAAAAAGCCAAACGACCATTGAAATAAATCTCCGAGTTTATATACAAAATCTGTCCACATACGCGTAATTTTTTACAAAGAAACAAAAAAAAAGAAAACCAATTAAATTTCTCCGATTAATTCTAAGGTTTGCTTTGCCGCTACTTGCTCCGCCTGCTTTTTTGAGCTCGCTTTTCCACGTCCAAAATCACGCTTATTGATTTGAATCGAAACCTCATATTCCCATGCCCCATGAATGTGCTGCTCGTCAATTACGATAAAGTCTATTTTCATTCGCTTTTTTTGGCACCAAATGATGAGCCGAGATTTAAAGTCAATTTCCTCTTCCAAAAGCTTATTTAAATCTACAAACTTTCTAAGGACATGATTTTGCAAGCTTTTCTTAGCGGCTTCGAATCCGCCATCTAAATATATCGCACCAATTATGGCTTCAAATGCATTTCCTTCCAGCGATGAAATGTTCAGGTTACGTGACTGATTGTAGTTCAATACAGCGCGAATCTGCATTTTTTCTCCAATGTAAGCCAAGGTTTTTCTATTGACCACCTTAGACTTTAACTTGGTTAAATACCCTTCGTCGTTTCCTAGGAATTTCTTAAACAAATACTCCGCAACCACCGCATCGAGTATTGCATCACCTAAAAATTCTAAGCGTTCATTGGATTCAATATCTTCTTTAATATCTCCCGAACGATGCGATACAGCCAACTTAAAGTGGTTAAGTGTCGACGGTCGATAACCGAAATGATTAATAATAAACTTAATCAGAAAGAGTTCTTCTGGAGATTTTTTCGTGGAAAGAAATCCGAGTTTAACGGCCAATTATGCAGTAAATTTTTTAACAACGACACTGGTGTTGTGTCCGCCAAACCCAAAGGTATTCGATAACGCATAATTTATAGTGCGTTTTTGTGCCTTGTTAAATGTAAAATTCAATTTAGGATCTATCTCTGGGTCGTCCGTAAAATGATTAATTGTAGGCGGAACGATGTCGTTTTTTACAGCCAATACACAGGCTATTGCTTCAATCGCTCCTGCCGCTCCTAACAAGTGACCCGTCATTGATTTAGTAGAAGAAATATTCAAGTCGTATGCGTGGTCACCAAACACTGCTTGAATTGCTTTAACTTCAGCGATATCTCCCAAGGGCGTCGATGTGCCGTGCACATTAATATAGTCTACTTTGTCTGGACTAATCTCTGCATCTTCTAGTGCAGCGATCATGGTGTTT
>JBEGMB010000027.1:0-2526 GCA_041183245.1 Bacteroidota bacterium | reverse complement strand
CAAAAACGCCATCGTTGCTTTCGACCTTTTAAGCGTGAGGCAATTATAAAATCGGTTCCAAGAAATCTGTAACGCTCCTCCCACCAAAACGAATAATAATTGCGCTCTATAGAATCAACTGCAATTTCATTTACTTTTTCTTTGTTATCGTACAAGAATTCAAAATTACTTACACCACCATGTGGCCTCAAAAATAGTCTACCTGAAAAACGATGATCGGGTTTTATCCAAGCTAGTCCAATACCAAAATTGATTTCAAAATTAGGAGAACGTACTCCGTAAGTATAGGAATCGGAACTAAACGTATAATCAGAAAAATCAGTGTTTATATGCTTGGCGTTGGGAAAATACTCTCGCATTAAATTTATATCATCGCCATACTTTGACGCACTCATAACACCCATTCCTAAATAATATTCGCTCATTTGCCAGGACTGTGCATTGACAGCAAGAACAATTGAGCTAAACACAAAAAACGCTACTAACTTCTTCATATGAGCTACCAATTTACAGCATAAACTTTAAAAAGAATTGATTAGTCTCATGTTTGCGACCTATTCACGTCATAATTTCATGCAAAAAGACAGAAACATTACTGACTTTCAATTGTTCTTAAACTTTACATGGCTATGGAATAGTAATGTTCTTTAGCCTAAATTTGTAGCAATGAGTGAAAATTTACCATTATCGGCCTGGTTGCCTACAACTGTCAAGGAAGCTGAACTAAGAGGATGGGACGAGCTTGATGTTGTATTGATTTCCGGTGATGCCTACGTAGATCATCCTGCGTTTGGTACCGCGGTAATTGGTCGTATTATTGAGAGTGAAGGATTGCGCATTGCTATAGTTGCACAGCCCAATTGGCAAGATGATTTGAGGGATTTCAAAAAATTCGGCAAGCCGAAATTGTTTTTTGGTGTCACTTCCGGCTGTATGGATTCAATGGTAAACCATTACACGGCCAATAAACGTCCACGTTCAAACGATGCCTATACTCCGGGTGGAAAAGCAGGTCATCGTCCCGATTACGCAGTAAATGTTTATACCAAAATACTAAAAGAACTTTATCCCGATGTTCCTGTTTTAATTGGAGGAATTGAAGCATCGTTGAGAAGAGTTACGCATTACGATTACTGGAGCGATAAATTATTACCAAATATTTTAGAAACAAGTGGGGCCGATTTGCTGGTTTATGGAATGGGAGAACAACCGCTTCGCGAAATCATTCACCTGCTTCAGAAAGGAGTTCCTTTTCATCAGTTAACAATGGTGAAGCAAACCGCTTACCAAAGACCAAAAACTGAAGGTGTTCCGAAAAACAAATCATGGAAAGACATTACACTGCATTCACACGATGCTTGTTTGAAGGATAAAAGAACATATGCTTCAAATTTCAAGCATGTAGAGCAAGAATCGAATAAAACACATGCAGATCGCATTATACAGGAAGTGTACGATAAATTTTTGGTGATAAATCCGCCTTTTGAAACAATGACCGAAAAGGAAATGGACACCTCATTTGATTTGCCTTATACACGTTACCCTCACCCGAAGTACAAGAAAAGAGGACCAATTCCTGCCTACGAAATGATCAAGTTCTCGATCAACATGCATCGCGGATGTTTTGGTGGTTGTAGTTTTTGTACCATTTCTGCGCATCAGGGAAAATTCATTGCAAGTCGCTCTGAAAATTCCATTCTGAAGGAATTAGAACACGTGGTAAACATGCCCGACTTCAAAGGATACATTTCCGATTTAGGAGGACCATCGGCCAACATGTACAAGATGAAAGGAAAGGTTCAGGAAATATGTGACCGCTGCGTTAGTCCTTCGTGTATTCACCCTGTTATATGCAGTAATCTTGACACCAATCATTCGGCAATGACAGAACTCTACAAAAAAGTTGATGCTCATCCGAAAGTGAAGAAAGCGTTTGTTGGAAGTGGAATTCGTTACGATTTACTCACCCGATCTTACAATAAAAATGCCGATAAAAGCATTGATGAATACTTAGAACAAGTATTGAAACGTCATGTTTCAGGGCGACTAAAAGTAGCACCAGAACATACGGCAGACGAGACCTTGAAGATAATGCGGAAACCATCATTTAAGCATTTTAAGGAATTCAAAAAGCGATTTGATGAAATTGACAAGAAATACAATTTGAATCAACAGTTAATTCCGTATTTCATTTCATCGCATCCGGGCACATCAGAAGAAGACATGGCTATCCTTGCGGCTGAAACCAAAGAGTTAGGATTTCACCTCGAGCAAGTACAGGACTTTACCCCTACTCCAATGACTGTTGCTACAGAAATTTTCTATTCAGGTTACCACCCCTATACCTTACAACCTGTTGTGGTAGTGAAATCAGAAAAAGAAAAACGTTCGCAAAACAAGTTCTTCTTCTGGTACCAGAAAGAAAATCAGGATTGGATACGCGAGAAGCTAAAATCGATCAATCGACCAGATTTGATCAAACGATTATTGGGAGACGAACCAAAAAAAGACAGCAATGTTCCAAAA
>JBEGMB010000026.1:0-6854 GCA_041183245.1 Bacteroidota bacterium | reverse complement strand
GTACATGTCGGTCTCGATGTGTCCTTGATATCGCGTTTCAAATGGACCTTTTTGATTAATGATTTGTATGGCTTTTGTTGGGTCAAAACTGGTCTTTTTGGTTCGAGTCGCAACGGTTTGGTTTAATTCATCTTCAGAATTCCCAAGTTTCGAGGCGGTGTAAATCACCTTTTTATTCGCGCCAAAGTAGGAGAAGATTTCACCGAAGCCATTTTTTTCCTTTTGATAGTCATTGATATGTTGCCTAGCGAAGAATATATCTTTTCCAGTGAAATAGAAATCTGTCTGAATCATTTTGCCATCGTTAGCAGATTCATCCAAGCTTAGTTTAACCACATCTTTGTTTTTTGTGAGGTAGGCTGTAACAACGGAGTGATTCATCCCGGCATCTTCGTACTCCAGGCTCATTGCTTTATCAAGACCCTTTTCGCTATCAATCGCTTTGATAAGTGAATCATACGAGGTTTGCTCAGCAAAAGCAACCGATTCGTTCTGTGAATCTGGCGTATCGGTATCTTCAAGTGAAATTCGCTTATTGTAGCCAGAGCAACTGCTAATAAGAGCGCTTAAAAAGAATAAAATAATTAAGGATGATTTCATACCCAAACAAATTAATTTATAGCAAAGATAGAATAAACATCTCGGCAAATAGATAAATCAAATTAGCGTATTTTTGTAACATATGTTAATCGGAGTGGATTTTGGTTTGAAAAGAACAGGGGTGGCAGTCACGGATTCATCGATGATTATTGCTTCCCCTTTGGAAATGATCCCGTCAGATCAGATTATGGAGTGGATTAAAGCCTTTCATGCTAAGCATTCGCTTCAAGGCATTGTGTTAGGGTTTCCCTTATCAGTTAATGGAGACTACACACACATAACCGAGAATGTGCTTTTGTTTAAATCAGCCCTTGAAAAAGAAATTATTGGGTTGCCGGTTTATTTGCAGGATGAACGGCATTCTTCCCAACGTGCATCCGAAGCAATCCATCACCTCGGCAAAAAAAAGCATGGAAAGAATAAGGGTATCGTTGATAAGGTAAGTGCTGCAATAATTTTGCAAGATTACTTAAATGAACGAAGTACTTAATACGAACTGATGTATCTTTGTAGTTAGTTATGATTTTACCAATAGTTGCCTACGGTGATCCCGTACTTAAAAAGGATTCAGAAGATATTTCTAAAGATTATCCAGCATTGGATCAATTAATAGAAAACATGTTTGAAACCATGTACCACGCTAAAGGGGTAGGCTTAGCCGCTCCTCAAATTGGGTTAAATATTCGTTTATTTATTGTGGATGGTTCTCCATTCGCCGATGAAGAAGGGGAGGAACCGGACCCGCGCGCTGCGGGCATTGAATCGTTTAAAAAGGTTTTTATTAATCCGGTGATTGAAGAGGAATCGGGTGAAATATGGTCGTTCCAAGAGGGCTGTCTCTCCATTCCTAAAGTAAGAGAAAATGTTCCGCGTAAGTCTGATGTGCTTGTGAGTTACTATGACGCAGATTGGAATTTGCATGAGGAGCGATTCTCAGGCTATGCCGCACGAATTATTCAGCACGAATACGATCATATTGAAGGGATACTTTTTACAGACCATTTAAATCCGCTTAAAAAGAAGCTCATTCAAAAGAAATTAAAGCAGATTGCAGAGGGTGCAATTACGACAGATTACAAAATGAAATTCCATAAATTGAAACGATGAAAAGACTCAATGCCATTGTTATGTTATCGGTAATGTTTTTTGGGGCGTATTCCTGTAAAAATTCTACTTCAGAGACCACAACAACTGCGCCGGTTTCAAGAGAATCTTTAAAGGCATCCATCCAAGCCATGGAGGATTCGATTACGACCTTATCTACCCAAAAAACCTCAGGGGCCATGCTCAGTTTGAGTCAGCAAGAGTTGATTAATCGCTTAACAGCATACTACAGAAATTATCCAGAAGACCCGTATTCAGCTGATTGTTTATTCAAAGTACAAATGGTTTATTCTGGATTAAATGCACACCGTAAAAGTATTGCATATGGAGACACTTTGCTTAAGCAATTCCCAGGGTATAAAAACAAGTACTTGGCCATTGAAAGTAATATAGCGGCATTGGATGTATTTATAGAACCGCGCGACACCGCTGAAATTCATAGATATTATAACATGTTACTAAATGATAATGATTACCCAAGCGCAAAGAAGACAGAAATCAGACGAAGACTAAAGTATTTGGAGCTTTCCATTTTTGATTATGCAAGCCTTCCGAAAAATAAGCCGCTTAAAAAATAGCCTGTTAATGATGTGTTAATTTTTTTGTTGTTCTCGGCTTGTCAATTACTTTTGATACAGAAATTAAAACTCAAAAACTATGAAAAAATTATTGTTTGCTCTTAGTGTTGTTTTTGCTGCAACGGCATTAAACGCACAAACGACCATTGAAAAAGGTCCGAAAATTTCTTTTTCCAAAGAAGTTCATGATTATGGCAACATAAAGTATGATGGTGATCCAAATTGTACTTTTGAATTTACAAATACGGGAGATGAGCCTTTGATTATTTCAAATGCGAAAGGATCTTGTGGTTGTACAGTTCCAGAATGGCCGAAAGAACCAATTGCTCCAGGAGCAAAAGGAACAATTAAAGTGAAATACGATACTAAGCGTTCTGGTCCAATCAACAAAAGCGTTACGATTTCATCGAATGCAGTAAATGAACCAGAGAAAGTAATTCGAATTAAAGGTGAAGTTGGACCGGCTCCTGAATCAGGGGTGCCTGTGAATAACAGCGGTGCGCCAACAAACAACTAAGATTTAAATCTTTTTTTTAAAGGCTCCTTCGGGAGCCTTTTTTGTTTTACTGAATCCAAGCACTTGTTTTCGGTAATTCGGCCGCTATACACATCGACTCTTTGGTTATCGGATGGGTGAATAATAGCTTTGCGGAATGTAAACAAATGGAACCGTCCTCATTGGAGCGCTTGGCTCCATATTTTAAATCACCACGAAGTGGATGACCAATATGTGCTAATTGACAGCGAATTTGATGGTGTCTACCCGTTTCTAGATTTACCTCGATCAGTGTATAGGAATCAAATACTTTAATCGGGTTATAACTTAATCTCGCTTCTTTCCCTTTTCCTGAATCTACGACAAAACTTTTATTTTTTTGTTCGTTCTTTCTCAATTCATGAACCAGCGAATCTCTATTCTGTAATTTACCATGAACCAGTGCAACGTATGATTTATCGGTAAGTTTTTCTCTAAATTGAGCATTCATGCGTTCAAGTGCCTTACTTGTTTTTGCAAAAATCACAACGCCACTGGTTGGACGATCCAAGCGATGAATTACTCCACAAAACACATTGCCCGGCTTGTTGTATTTTACTTTTAAAAATGCTTTGATTTCATCCGCAAGGCAGGCATCTCCTGTTTTATCCCCTTGCACCAATTGCCCTGCGCGTTTGTTTATAGCAATTAAATGATTGTCTTCAAATAAAATTTGATCGGGACTAAACGAATTCATTGACTCTATTGCTGCGTATTCGAATGTATTTGCTTATTGCGCAACCATGAAAACACGCTCATAACAATGAAGAATACGATGGTCCAAATTAACCAGGTAGGAAACTTTCCTAAGCCATCTCCTTGGGCATAGGAATGCAATCCTACCAACATGAAATTCACACCGAAATACGTAAAAAGTATCGCCGAATACCCCCAGAACGAGGCTAAATTAAAGGCAAACGCGCTCTTTAATCCCGGGATAAAGCGGAAATGTAAAATAATGGCATAAACAAGGATGGAAACTAAGGCCCAGGTTTCCTTCGGATCCCAACCCCAATAACGACCCCAACTTTCGTTAGCCCAAATCCCACCAAGGAATGTGCCTATGGTTAACATGAATACACCAATTGTCATTGTCATTTCACTCACTGCAGTAATTTGACCTATTTGATTTTGTATGTTGTGTGAATTAGTCTTGGTTTGAAACAAATAAAAACTCAAGTTGAGTAATCCAAGTACAAATGACAAGCCCAAGAAACCGTAACTTCCTGTAATTATGGCAACATGGATCATTAACCAATAGGATTTCAATACCGGTACTAGCGGTGTTATTTCTGGATCTAATAGATTTAGTTCCGAAACGAAAAGCATCATGGCTGATAAAATCAACGCCATTGGCATAACAACCTCTATTTTTTTCAAGAATGCCCAACCGGCTATTACCGTCACCCATGCAATAAATACAATGGCTTCATAGCCATTGCTCCAAGGCGCATGTCCTGAAATATACCATCGGAAGCCAAGTCCGGTGCCATGATATATGAATATTAGGGCTCCTAATCCTAAAAATATATTTCGAGTGATTCGTAGTACCTTTTTTCGTTTATCAGAAGGCGATCCAAAAATGGAGGCAATGAACACAATGAGGAGGATTAATCCGATAAGCAAATAGCTTCGATAGACTGATTTGAATATTTGAAGTTTATTATACCGGATTTCAAAGGCAACTTTATTGGGTGACGGAACCACGGATTTACCTACTGTTCGTTGGATTTGATCCATTTTCCCTAATAAAAAGAGGGCGTTAGAATAATTCTGATCTTGGGTCGCTTGGTCTAAGGCGGCAAGATATTTTAAGGTTACGATTGAACTAATCGAATCTTCCCCCATGATTTCCATACTCATGGGAACAAACCACTTGTTATTAGCATCATTCTTTTTGGGGATAATCCGCATGTATTGCCAGCTAATTATTCCTTGGAACACCTCAAAGCGTTCAGTGAGTTTAATGAGTTTTTTCTCAAATTCATCTTGGAATTTTTCCGCTTTTCCATGCGCTGCCGCATATTGGGCCTGGAATTTATACCGTCCATCCGCTTCAATGAGGTCATTGAAAGCACAGTATTTTTTTAGGTGCAGCCGTTCTCTCACTGCCGTTGGCACCAAGATCATTGGTTTTTTCATCCAATACTTCCCATACATGTGCAAACTAAGAATTGTTTGTACGGCATTGTATGAGTCAAATGTCGGTTCTCCATGTATTTTTCGAAGAAGTTGGTCGCACAAGGTATGCATAGGAATAATCCGACCTCCTTCATCCTGTACAAGCAGGGTAGCTAGTTTTTCCGAATGTTTTTCATCGATTACGCGATAGATTTTCGAATAGTCGGGTTCATTTCCATGTTGGGCTTGAACGGATAAGCCAATTAACAATAGCATGGCCGTAAGCGATTGTTTTTTGAGTTTTCCTAATTGGTCGCTTAAGGCCCTGAACCTACCTTTTGGTGCGAACAATGATAGGATCATCCCAACAGCCATTAGAAGATAGCCTAAATAGGTAATGTTTGTCCCCCATGCATCGTGGTTAACGCTAAGTCTTGTCGCTTCTTCGTTTTCTGGTGTCGCTGGATTATCTAACTCATAGGAGGACTGAAAAAATCGATACCCATCATAGTCTGTTACGTGATTCATGAACACATGACGGTCGCTTTTATAATTATTTCGTTGATCAATGATCTGCAAAAAGCTTTCAAAGGAAGAAGGAGATTCAGAACCTGGATATTTCAATAATTTAAAATCTTTACAAATAACACTAAATGGGAGGGGACGTCTAACAGAACCATATTCAAGCTGTACCAGAATCCCATTGATTTCAAAATACTCTGGATCCGGTATATTATTGAGTCCGCCCCTAAGCACTACCGTTTTTTTATCCTTACCGGAAGAAACATCAACCGTCAGATAATCTGATCCTTGATTTTTCACTTTCGCTTTTAGCCGAGCTTTTCGTGCATGATAAAATACGTTTTTAAGAACAAATTGATTACTTCCGGATTGATATAGTGTTTTTACATTGGCCTCAACCCACGTATTTTTAGGGATGTTTTTATAGGCAGAATCGGGAATGGGTGCCCCTGTTTTTCTGGCTTCGATCATCATCGTCATGGGCAACATGCGTAATTCCACTGCTGTTTTTAACATGGTTTTTTCCCCAATCATTTTTAGCGTGATTCCATCCGCTGATGGCGTACCAAAGGATAAGGGCATGGTTCCCGCCATTAATTTGTCCCCTGGTTCTAAATAATTCGATTTCATTTGACCCACCACGACATCTAACACAGGATCTGGTATGGACTTGTCAAATTCAATGGTATCAATGGCATTTGAAATAAAAGATTTATAGGCAATTCGCAAGGATTTCGAGCCGTGTTCAATTTCATAATCAAAGGAGTTGTTAACCACGCTCCAATCCGACATCCACGCAGGATAAGCAAGTACTTTGGGTTCTTTAGGGTCGCTGATAGAAACTAAAAGTTTGGGGTCGGAGGTATAGATGTAATCAACGGCGGTTCCTTCTCGGATAACCGCTAATCCTTCATACCCTGTGTAGCGGGTAATTGCTGCGCCGACCATAATAATAAGAAAAGCGACATGGAAACTTAGTAGGGCAATTTTTTCACGTTGCCACATCCTGTAATTAATGATATTTACAATCATTGCAATTGAAAGATAGACGAGAAGTACAGTGAACCAAAGCGCATTGTAAATTAATATTTTCGCCGCTTGTACACCATGCATCGATTCAATGAATGTAGCAATTCCAATGGCAGCTAGGAACACAAATAAACCAAGGGCTACAAGCCGCATTGAAAATACTATTTTTATAATTCGTTCCATGGGATTTTATTTGGTACAAAAATACGCAATGCCTTGGTTATTGCCATCCTTTTATAATATTTGTACTATGAAATTTAGCCTATTGATTCCTTGTCTTTTGCTTTCTACCTTGATGTATTGCCAAGTAAATCCATTCATATGGAAGCCTGCCACTAATCAACCTTCTAAAGGTAAGTTATATG
>JBEGMB010000025.1:0-6101 GCA_041183245.1 Bacteroidota bacterium | reverse complement strand
TGAATTAAGAATTCATGGCCTTGACTCGGAGCATCAACCCCAAATTTCATCCACGGAAATTTGAAAACATCCATATAGGCATTGAGGCTCCATGCGGGGTTAAATTTCATTTTCAATCCAGCATACAATCCCCGTTCGTTCTGTGTATTGCTACCCTCTGAAAATCCTGCATTGTAGAAAGAATAAAAATCGCGTTGATAATCCCTGTAAATCAAGCCCATACTGACCTTGGAATCTAAAGAGATCAGTGCGCCATGCATCATTGCCCAACCTGAAGTCCATTGCGTTAATTGCTCATTAAACGCCTTAGAAACTTCACCAAAGAGCGCGATATTTTTAAAATTATACGAATAATCAACCCCGGAATTGAAATGATGTTGTCCTCGAAAATCAAATTGATTGTATACCTTAACATCTTTTAAATAAGGCTTATCATATCCTTGATAAACACCCGACACCCCAATTTTAAACAAGCCTTTTTTCAGGTTAAGATTGGCCCCTAAAATATTTTCCCGAAGTCCGTTCATTTTTGAAATCTCCCTATTGGTGCGATGCAATCCCGATAAGTCGAGCGTTGAAATGAACTCCAAATCTTCAAAGGTAGAATCGGCAATTGTGCTGGCATCAACCTTCTTACTTGAAGAAAAAAGGAGTAAGCCTAAGTTCTTATACCCCAGTTCTACAGCTGCTCCACGCATGAATCTACTTTCATCCACCGAAGTATATGCCCGCAAGGGTATGGCCGTTCTTTTTGCTGTTGCAATATCTGCCGTTTTACCAAATGCATAACTCGACCAAAATCCAACTCCTTGTCCAATTTGAACCTGATAATCCCCCAGTGCAACGCCACGAACATATTTCCCACCTTTGAAAAATACATGTGCTGAGTAAAAATCGAAACCATTTTTTTGGGCCCCTCTGAAAAATTGTTCACCCGCATCCTTTTCTGCAGTAACCCCAATGCTGATATTTGTTTTGTACGTATAACGCCATCGGGTGTAGTATCGATCGCTGTTCCCGTAGTAATAATTATTACTTGCTTGAAGCATTGAATCGGAAACCTCATCGTACCCTTGTTTGCGCTCCATGGTTGGCTGGTATCTTAAGAATACTTCGTATTTCCCCTGTTCTAAGGCCTCCTTAAGCGTAATATGAATGTTATCTAATTTATCATCAACCTTAACAAAAGGCCGAACCAACTGAATGGTCTCTAAATCCCAGTAACTCAAGCATTGTAATTCATAAATAGAAATGAACTTACCGAATAACTTGCGGTGCAAAATTAAATCACTGATTTGAACAGTTGTTAATAATCCGAGCTCTTCTAATTCTGCACCATCTGTGAAATTCAAATTTATCGGATGCTCAAAATAAAAGTCTAATTGCTCAATGATATTGGTTAAATCAATGTTTTCAGATTGAAAACGTTCAGAAATAAACTCTATGCGTTGTTGTATAATTTCAGACTTATCCTGACCAAAAATAGCACTCAATGGAAAAAAGAGCAATCCTACTAAAACAACAAGGTGCCTCATTTCAAGCGATATGTAAATGAAACATTAGGCGACCATCCGAGCTGTTGTGTAAATGCAGAGCCGAAATCCAGAAAATATACGCCTTTGAATGCATATCCTACCCCTCCATTTACTTCAATAGGTTGGGTGGAGAATCCTGTGCGGAAACTCAAATGATTTATTGGACTATACTCGAGTCCAGCCTTTCCACGTAAAGGAAAATCTACATTTTTCTCCCCTTCCACACACACCAACAATTTATCTGAAAACTTAAAGGAAGACCCCAAGCGCATAACAGTAGTAAGACGGTCCTCTTGGTAAGCACTCAACTTTAACCTTGAAAAATTAACCACTGCAAACCCAATTTGCCATTTCGGATTTACTTGAGCTAATAATCCAGCCTCTCCTGTAGCTTTGAATACATTTCCATATCCTTGACCTAAACGAATTTGGTGTAGGTTCATCTGAACCCCCAAGGCTAAAATATCAGATAATTTAAGGCTATACCCTACCCCCGCCTTCATGGTTCTGAATTGGGTATAACCAAAACTTTGGGCACCTGCAGAAATTACCCCTTTTTTCATCGGAATTGCTACCGACATTGATTGCGTTTGAAGTTCTTTCAATAAAAACCGGTTTTCATACGCTATTCCGATTCCCAATTTTGTTACCCCAGCTAAGGCTCCCGGATTGTGGTGATATGCCCAAACATCCTGAAGCGTTACAGAAGCATCTCCCATACCTCGTGAACGACTACCAGCAGGTGCCCAGCCTTGACCAAAACTGTATCCCGTTACCAGCAATACTATTACAATTATCCGGTGCATTTATTTGTTTTTAAAACGTTTGCAATTTAAATATTTCATATGCGAAGCACTCAAGAAAAACCAAGATTCACCGCGATTCGAAGATAAGGCATAAATTGTTTTTTTTGAATCCTTTCTTTCCGACTGACCGTTTAGATAATCAAATGTTAACTGGACCTTCATATCTGCCCCATCCTTGTCTATGTCTTGAATGTCATAATTTTCTAATGAGGCTCCTGAATGAATAAATAATTTTTTTAAACTCCCAGTATCCGATAAGTGTGCGTCAATTACACATGGATGTGTTAAGGAAACTTCAAGAATTGTTAATTCCTTATTGTATGCATTTTGATATTGAATTATCGCTCGATTTAACGATTTCTCCTGGTTCGCTGTTAAAGAACAAGCAACGAGGAACCATAAAAGTGCAACGAATAGTAAGTAAGGTCTCATCAAGTGTAACAAAGATAAGGATTTCTTTCAATCTTTTGTTTCGCGTCAAATGCCGAAGAATGGTATCTTTGGGACAAGAATTGAACTATGTCACTACAAGAACAATGGGTTAATCAACTGAAAAAAGAGCTTAAAGCAGAATCATTAAGTGAATTTCAGTCGGTTATTGAAGGTTTACGCTGGGAGTTTACAGATAATAATAAGTCCTTACCTTCTTTTGATTTTTCGAATTCAAGTAATGCGACATGCACATTTTATAGCTTTTACAAGGTTAAAGATGCGAAGCAAAGCAACATTGAAATTTTAAAAGATTTAAATCAAGGGACCCAAGGTCTACTGATTTGCTGGGATAAATCCCCTGATTTTGATCAGTTATTTAATGGCGTCCTGTTCGAATACATCCAAACTCGAGTAATGGTTAGCAATTCGGAAGACCTTACGCTCATTTACCAATGGATAAAGCAGAGAAATCCTGCAAATTTCACGGTGGAATTGTCAACATTTCAAGAAGACGCCACCTTACGAATTGACGGGTTTTCATTGCATGCTGTTGGAGCAAATGCGTGGCAAGAACTGGCCTATGTATGCAAGGAACTTGAAATACAGCTCCTTACAATTCCTCAGCATCAAGAGATTACGGTAGAATTTGGCGTAGGGGAGAATTTCATGATTGAGGCAGTAAAAATCACTGCATTTCAATGGTTAAGTGAAGCCCTGATGACAAAGCACAGACGTAAAGACCTAAACATAACATTGAGAGCACGCCTTGGATGGAGGAATAAATCCATTGGCGAACTGCATACGAATCAAATACGACAAACCTCGGAAGCACTGTGTGCATTAGTGGCTGGTGTAAATCAACTATGTATTACCCCATATGATCAATTTTTCGAAGATGATCCAACTGAATTATCTCGAAGAATGGCTGTTAATATAGGACACATTCTAAAAGAAGAATCTCACCTAGATTGGTTTAATGGGCTCATTAAAGGAAGCTACATTACCACCCATTTAATTCACCAATTGTGTGACAAAGTATGGGAAGAACTAGCCTTGACTGAAGGATTTGAGGATAAGCTGAAGTCGGCAATTCAAGCTACTATTTCCCTAAGAAAAATGCGCATAAGCGATCAAAGCGATCGATTTATTGGTATTAATTATTTAATGAATACGAGCGAAAAACAATCGTATAGTCCGAAAGAAACTGTGGCGCTTGGGCTTCCTTATTTATTTTTTGAAACGATTTAATATGTCGAATTGGATAAACTATTTAACGAGTCAGGAACCCGTAAAAGTCACGGAGAAAGAAATTGATGGAATTAAAATTCCAAATACACCTCCACAAGAAGAAATCATACCACAGCATTCTGGAATCGCACCTTTTAGACGTGGTCCGTATGCTTCTATGTATACTATCAGACCATGGACAATCCGACAATATGCGGGATTTTCAACGGCAGAAGAATCTAATGCCTTTTACAGAAAGAATTTAGCTGCTGGTCAGAAAGGATTGTCGGTCGCCTTTGACTTACCCACACACAGGGGATATGATTCCGATCATCCCAGGGTTACTGGCGATGTAGGTAAAGCCGGTGTGGCTATTGACTCGATTGAGGATATGAAACGGCTTTTCGACGGAATTCCACTCGGTGAGATGTCCGTTTCGATGACCATGAATGGCGCGGTCTTACCAATTCTTGCCTTTTACATTGGAGCCGCTATCGAACAAGGTGTAGATTTATCCGCATTATCAGGCACAATTCAGAATGATATTTTGAAAGAATTTATGGTGAGAAACACCTATATCTATCCACCTGATCCATCGATGAGAATCATTGCCGATATTTTCAAGTATACCTCTGAAAAAATGCCAAGGTTTAATAGCATATCTATTTCAGGATATCACATGCATGAGGCCGGTGCTACGGCAGCACAAGAGTTAGCTTTTACGCTTGCAGACGGACTGGAATATATCCGCACGGGGATTAAAGCAGGCCTGAGCATCGATGAATTTGCACCAAGATTGAGTTTTTTCTGGGCGATTGGAATGAATTTCCCAATGGAAGTAGCAAAATTAAGGGCGGGAAGAGAGCTTTGGGCAGACTTGGTTTCGGCATTTAATCCTACATCTGAAAAATCGAAAATACTACGTGCTCACTGTCAAACATCCGGCTGGTCATTAACCGAACAGGATCCATTCAATAATGTTACTCGGACAACGATTGAAGCCTATGCCGCTGTATTTGGTGGAACCCAATCCTTGCATACCAATTCATTAGATGAAGCCATAGCACTTCCCACAGATTTTTCTGCTCGAATTGCACGGAACACCCAATTGTTTATTGCGCTTGAATCGGGAGTAACACAATTCATTGACCCATTTGGAGGAAGTCAACACGTTGAACACTTAACAAATCAGCTTATTCAAGAAGCACGCACGTTGATGTTTGAAATCGAAAACATTGGTGGGATGTCAAAGGCTATAGCTAAAGGTATTCCTAAATTAAAAATTGAAGAGGCTGCTGCGATGAAACAAGCGAGAATTGATGCAGAACAAGAAATCATTGTGGGTGTAAATCGCTTCCAACATGCTGAAGAAACGCAGATTGATTTGTTGGAAGTAGACAATACTAAAGTACGCACACAACAAGTGCAACAACTCGCACAACTAAAAGCAACAAGAGATCATGTCAAGGTTAATGAACTCCTAAAACGTTTAGAACATGCTGCTAAAAACTCAGAAAACCTACTAGAAATTGCGGTTGAATGTGCCCTAGCCAGATGTACCCTAGGTGAAATCTCTCTGGCGTTAGAGCAGGTGTTCGGTAGATACGAAGCAGACATAAGGACCATCTCTGGTGTGTATAAATCAATTGCTATGAAAGATCAAACATTTAAGGAAGCACAAATACTTTGCAATACCTTTTCGGAATTAGAAGGAAGAAGACCGCGTATTCTTGTAGCCAAAATGGGTCAAGACGGACATGACCGCGGCGCTAAAATTATTGCAACTGCTTTTGCAGATATAGGTTTTGATGTGGACATGGGCCCACTATTTCAAACTCCGCTGGAAGTTGCTAAACAAGCAATAGAAAATGACGTGCATGTGGTGGGAGTCTCTTCGTTAGCAGCGGGGCACAAAACGTTGGTACCCGCATTAATTAATTCGTTAAATGAGGCTGGAAGAAGTGATATTATGGTAGTAGTTGGAGGTGTTATACCGAAGAATGACTATTCCTATTTATTTGAAGCAGGTGTATTTGGAATTTATGGCCCAGGCACTAAACTTGCCGAATCAGCCATTGAAATCTTAACCCTTCTCATGAAA
>JBEGMB010000024.1:0-4722 GCA_041183245.1 Bacteroidota bacterium | reverse complement strand
GCCATAACGTTGGGGTAAATCAAACCCATTATTTTTAAAAAAATCCGAAACTGTTATTGGATTTTCAATTTTCCACTTTGACAATGGCTTGTTGGTTTCACTTATTCCATATGCTAAAATTATTTTATCAATCGATTTGTAATAAAGATAAACTGGGTAAATGCCATTACTCGTTGTATTAGGTTCAATTGTAAAAGAAATCCATGGAATACGTGCTGGATATCCTTGGCCAAAACTCACATTTATTTTTAATTCTTCAAAATTCTTTGGATATGATGAGGTTTTAAGATTGTCAGTTTTAGCTTGACCAATAAACAGTTTTAAAAGTTCTACTATTTCTATCATTTTACAGTTTTTTTCTAACCCTCTGCATAATTTGCAAATCCATTTTCAATTGCGTTGGTATACATACGCGCTATTTTTGTAAAAGACAAAGGCAATGATACCTTTGCTAATTGTTCTGTGTTCAAGTTTCGTTCATTTTTAAAGCCTTCTAACAATAGTTTCGCTTGATCTACATCCTTTTGTTTTAAGCAGAAAGAAGCAAGCATCGGCAACACCTTCGAGAGTTTAGATCTCGAACCATGTAATTTTGGGAGCATTTTTTGTATGACGGCTACGTCGAGTGCATTTTCTTTGGCTTTAGCCTCCATACCGAGCGCATCCAACTTTTGCATTAAACTCAACATTTCGTTGGCCGTTCTATACCCAAACTCAGCACCCAATTTTTGTAATTCTTCAAAAAACAAAAGCAAGGCCGCCGTGTCTTTATTTCGGATATCAGCTGTTTTACTTCCCATTTCAAGGAACTGCTGCGCAAAATCTGAACCTTTACCGTCCAACGGCATGTGGTCAGAATTAACTTCTGTTTTGAAAAATGTAATCAAATCCTCATGATCCAACCGGAATTCAATGGTATTGGCTCGGTCCAAAACCTTCGGGCTAAACATATAGGTGGTCTCATCAATATTTACCGTGCCCACGATAAACAGGTTAGTTGGCAACTTAATTTTAGTTGGAATTTCCAATCCGTTTGATGTAGTTCTGCTCTCTCCACTGTATAACAAAATCTCTTCTTTGGATTCCATCGCACTTAGAAAATCAGCAAAATAACGTTCTACATGACTCAAGTTCATTTCATCCAAAATCAGGAAAAAGGGCTTCACCACATCTTCTTCCAAATTTTTAGAAGCGTCTAGTATAAGTTTTAACGCCCCATTGTCAGGCAACACATAACTTTTCGTGTCCAAGCTATTTGGGTATCCCAATAACGGTTCACGATTGGTCCAGTCTGCACCCACTGAAATAATTTGATATTGTTCATCGCTTTCGCAGATCCATTTTGCAAAGGACTGCGCCAATTTGGTTTTTCCTGAACCAGAAAGACCGGTAAAAATCACAAATGGTTTTGTTGCTAAAGAGGCTACGTATCGTTTGACGAGGTATGGTGGGAAAATTAGGTTTTGTTGCGAGGCTGATTTGATGAAGGAAGGGATAAGTACATTTTTTTCTGTGAGGTAGGAATTCATTTTCACCCCCATACAATCAAATAAGCGTTCATAGTAATGAGTAAAGCCTTTTTTATTAGTTGTATATTTAGTAATATCCGTTAGTGTTTTTTGTACAAGGATATGCTCTGGATTCCATTCTCCTTTCAACTTCCATTCTACGTTTCTAAAATTTTTAAAATCAGTTCTAGTTTCGTCATACTTCGACGGCCCAGTAACGATTCCATATCCAAGCAATGCCGAATTTCCTCGTTTAACAAATACCACGTCGCCTTCTTTAATATTATGAACGAAATCAAAACATGCCTTTGCATCGTTCATCTTAGAACCATCTTTTTGTTCTATCGTTTTTAGCTTTTCAGCAATTTCATGTTGTGAACTATAATCATTTAAATCACCTAATTCATCCCAATTTAAGGCCATGATATTATCATGATAGAACTCATCCCATTTGATTGCTTTTTTTCCTGGGGCATAGATCCAATAGTTTATTTTACGATCCTCGTTTTCCATAACGTCCTCTTTATTGAGCATGGTAAAAAGTATATCTTGAGCTAGTAGTAAATGATTTGTGCCGTCATAGTAAGATGGGATGTAGGATTTTACCAAATCAATTAGTTCTTTATCCGCAGCAATGTAGGTGTTAATGAATGTGTCTAACAGTTCAAGGTAATGAATATATTTTTTGTTTTTATCTGCTGCTTCAACGCCCATTAGTTTACAAAATGGCAAATAAAAACCACTTTTATAGAATGTGTATTTTGATGGGTCATGGTAGGTTAGGTACGTAGCCATGGATCGTTCATCTTGGTGATGCGGATTGTTTTCACCCATTGCACGGTAAACTGCAAGTGTATTTTGGTTGAATTCAATCATCCGACGTTCTAAGCCTACATTTTCATCGAAAAGCTCGGTGAAATAAGTTCGTAGCGCTTCAGGTTGCGTTTTTGCAATATGTCGCAATACTCCTGAAGCCATTGAATAGATAAGATTGTCGAATTTCAAACTATGAATTTCTTTGCTAAAATCATCCGCTCTTAGGTCTGGACGGCCTCTATATTCATGCGTTAACTTCCATTTATACATTTCATCCAACATGTGAGTTTTTTGGATGTTGATTTTATATCGCTGTATTAAATCTCTTGCTTTGTCTTTTTTTTCGCTAACGGCAAACCCCAAACTTTCTATTTTTTGAAAATGAGGGCCATTTTTCCGGATTTTGTCGAAAAAATTGGATGGTAAAGCCTTGTCACTAAAGGATTTGTAGGCTAATTCGATTAAATAGGGTGGAGGATATTTTCGGCCAGTTTCTTGATTTAATACGTCATAGGATTGAGAATTTCGTCCAGTTGGTATCCCTTCCGTGTCAATTATCTCCATCGCTCGGTAAAAATGTGATTCCTGCAAGGGACTAAGTATATTCTGGATTTCTTGATTCGTCATATTTATATTCAGAAATTCAATCTATTTAATTCTCGAAATTCACTCATGAGATAAAGGTAGAAATTTAGTGTTATTAACTTGTTGAAATTCATATTTTGTTTAATTTCACACCCCCAATCACCCCCCGCATATACTCCCTCAGGGGTTCATTACACACATACACGTAGGTGCCGTGTATGCCGCGAAGCATCATGGTGTGGTAGATGTTTAGGATATAGGCGCGCAATTGTTCGGGGTCCGCAATGCCTTGTTTCCCTTTTTTGTCTTTGTAATTAGCTGAAATGATTTCAATAGCCTTTGTACTTGGATTGTACGTGATTTCGGTGCCAAAGATGATTCCGGTATAATTGAGGTCGTACCCTTGGGTGGTATGAATACAGCCTACCTCTTGGAATGCGTTGGGGCTATTGATCCAGTCTTCATTGGTGCTGTTCCATTTTAACGCCAGGCCGTCCAATTCAATGTCTGGGACATTCGATTTTTGTGATTTCCATTCCCATGAATACCCGGAAAGTAAACGGCACAATCCAAGTTCCTCTTCTTTGTTGCGAAGCGCCGAGTAAAGATCCGCCAAGGAGTCAAAGAGTTGTAAGTCATATTGGCTGGATGCGAAAGGGGTTGATGCCTTGCCACTAAGTACCTCGTCTATAAAGGAAATGTAATCGAGGCCGCCTTGCACACGCATTTGCGATTTCAGCTGCAAGATTTTAGCGCTCCATTTATGTTTTGCAAAATGGGATGGGTTAATGTCAGACGGTTTGATGGATTGCCCTTGGTCGTAGAATAAAATCTGATGACGGGACATCTTGCAAATCCAATCTAATTCGTTGCCTTCATATTTATCTAAGCCCAAACGCGCATTGGTTTCATCGAAACTACCGAAGTTGGTAATGTTCTTTCGCTGTCGAAGACGGTGGGCTTCATCCACAATGAGTACATCATACGGTGTTTTTGCTGCCTCCGACGGACCAATCACCATGCTGCTGCTCAATCCTTTAATTTGCCCAAATACCTTTTTTAAGGTTTTCCGAAGGGAAGTCATAGGCACTACCAGGGCGATTTTTGGGGTGGGGAATTCCTTATGAAACTGCATCACGTTTAATAACTCCTCTGCGTAAACATGATCGGAATCGTCGAGGTTATACGCTTGAATTTGCGTGCTTAACAATTTCATGAGGTATACGGCCAAGATGGTTTTACCGGTGCCTGCGCCTCCCTCAACGACAATGGATTGATTTGAACCCAGGGTTAAGGTTTTAAGGATTTGAAGCACCGATTCATGTTGGTCGCTGTTGAGTGCCTTGAACGGACTGTATTTAAATAAGTCGGAATTATCAATGCGTTGAAGCGGGTTTTTAGCGTAGTTCTCTTGTAGAAGAAATTGCCAAATGTTATGAAAAAGATCTTTGTACAGGGAACGTTGGTAGTAATTATGGTCAACGAGGCCGGCATTGGCATTTTGTAATTTATACCGTCCATCAGAGCTCATGTACTTAATAAGTTCCGATTCAACATCCAATACCGCTGATTTATTGAATTTATCGCAGGAAATCACGAGCAGGTCTTTTAAGCGCTGACGATCTGGATTACTCAAGTGTTGGTGCATTCGGTTGATGGCATTGGTAGATTCCCCTACATACGCTTCACCGAGCTTATCGTTTTTAATGATGTATACAATGGGCCACGCATTTTTCATGTAGGCATTCAATGCGTATTCTACAGCCCCTTCTTTGGTAAACGCGTATTTATTGATTTGAACAGCGGGCAGGGT
>JBEGMB010000023.1:0-3774 GCA_041183245.1 Bacteroidota bacterium | reverse complement strand
CATTACTTCTTTGCATAGTCTAAATATTTTTGTTCAACATCTGGTGTAATTGTGTACGCTTGTTTGATTCGGTCAATAGTCGCACCCGCTGCTTTTGCTTTCTCAAAGTTCGCCTCGGTAAATAACGGTTTTTCTTTTACGGGTTGTGGATGTTGTTTAGGTAGTTGTTCACCTTGCGCATCGTTATCCTTGTCGGTTACAAGTCCAAGCATTGAACTAATCGCATAACGTCTTAGGTAAGTAATAGCTGACCCCATAACTTGAAATTCATTCATCCCTTTTAACTGAACGTCTTGCGGTATGTTTAATGTGGATTCAATAAACTCACCACTTTCTACGTGGAAAACGATTGTCTTTAACACATCCCCCTCAATCAATTGGGTAAACCCTAATCCGTTCGACTTCATTAGTGGGTTGATAACCTCAAAGATGCGTGGTAAATCTGCGTACTTATACCCGTATGCTTGGGTATCTTTAAAAATTACAGGCACTTCTTGCTGAAAAGTAGCCAATGATTTGAATAGATTTTTCATAGTTCTGTTTTTTATTTCCTCAAATTTACTCATTTCCCCACGTTCATGGCTCTTTATTGTGATGAACGGTTAATAGGTCGGATGAGTGGTTATTTCCCAAATTCAGCCTCGTAATTTCGCACCACTCTGCGCAGTTGCTCATTCACTTGCAGTTGAACAATTAACTTACCTTCCAAATCCATTGCCCGACTGCGAGCAACTTCCAATTCTCGTTGCAATTCTTCGTACTGATTGTAGGTTAACGCTAAGTTTTCAATTTCGTGCGTACAGGTTTGTACAAAAGAATGGCTATTTTTCGCTTCTGCTTGCTTTCTAAGCGACTTTAACCAAAGAATGGTACTTGCTATTGACCGCTTGCCTATTAGTTGCTCTAATCGCTTTATTTGCTCTCTCCTTACTTCGTCGCTACAATTTCGTAGCACTTCTGCTTTGCTTGCTTCAAACATAATTTAATTTTTAAAATGGTAAATCGTTCTCAAAATTCGACTGAAATCTGTTTAACGATGTGTTTACTTGTTGCTTATTCTGTGGCGCATCCTTTGGGCTTGCGTAAATCTTTTCTATATAGTTCCCTTTCAGTTCGTTTTGATAGTAAACCAATTTGTCTAAATCGAAATGCAGAACACAATCCCCAACACTACCACATGACCTCGGTTTAATCTTATTAAAAAATATCTGCACTTGGTTTGTGGTTATATCTTCACGGTGAACCGTTACCATACACTTTCCAGAGTTAAACCATTCTGAACCACCTTTCAGATCGTAGGGAGTCGGTGCTAATCGTTTCCCTTGTACCTTTTCCGTTAGTTTCGGGTGAATGATTGTGTGCAAATGTAGGTTATTATCTTCTGCAATTTGGTTTCTGTACGGTAAAACAACCTCAAGATACGTCGCATAACCTCCAAACTCGTTGTAAGGGTGTGATAAATCCTTCCAAGAATCAATACAGGCAGTTTCTAATCCTTCGCTTTTTTTCAATTCAACTGCAAAATCCCAAAACTGAAACGGTGTCATCTTTGCTTTCACGTTTGACTTGGTTAAAATCTTGAAATGGTGTGTTATCCAATTAATCTCGTTTGCAATTTCAGCATCAGTAATGGCATTGTGACTATCTGGATTAAAACTTTTACCTGTCTTTTTGTGGATTAAGTCTGCAATAATCTCCACGTTGTTCCCGACATCAGGAAAATATACCAAGTGCTTCCAACCGTAGTACTTCGATGTGTTCATAAGCAACTCCATAAGCACCTGTGTTTTCCCCTGACATTGGGAATCCTGTCCAATCGGTACACGTTCCAAGCATCATTGAATAGTGCTTGTCTATGTCTGCAAATCCAAGATACTGCCCTTTCGTGTTGTAATTATCTCGGTACTTTCTCAGCTTCAGATCGACATCACTTGCTTTGGTTATTTCAAATCCTTCTATTGCCATGCCGCTTTGAATTTTGGTTTGTCCTCAATCTTGGTGTTGACATACTTTTGAAAGTTCGCATTGATTAGAAAGTGGTCTATGGTTAATTTTTCATTTGTAACTACCCACTCACTTCTTGACATGGCTATGAATGCAGTTTCAAATTCATCTACCGTGTAGTGTTTCTTTAGTTCTTTCAGATTGTTTAAGTCTGTCTTGCTCATTGTTCTGAATTTACCAACCGAACCGCAATGTTTCAACTTCATCGAATTGAACCAATCAATGAACTTTTGTTTTTGCTCTCGCTCTGAGAGAGATTTATCTCTCTTTATATCACTATCACTTACACTAACACTATCACTTACGCCTTTTTTTGGGTTTGTTTCGGTTTTTGAAAAACCCACTGGGTTATTTTGGTTTTGTTCGGTTTCATTCGGTTTCTTTGGTCTGCCACCTCTTTGACCGTTTTCTTTGTTTCTTTCTTGTTGTTTTTCCCATGCTTCCAAATCACGTTTAAGTGTCTGTTTTATAGGGTTAAACAATAGTTCAGTTAACCTGTCACTTTCAGGATTTAGGTCATTCACGTAGCTAAAAAAATGCTTAATCAAACGCCCAGCTTCTTCGTCTGTTAATGGATTAAAAGTGCTTATCCAATCCGTATAAACAATTACTTTTTTCTTACCTGTTGCCATAATTATTTCATTTCTTTTTGAACTAAATGTAATGCTCCAATCAATTTGTAAAGGTCTTTCTTATCAAGATACATACTTGACACAGTACTTGCTCCATCTGAACAAATAGAAACACTTAACAACGTGTTGTCGTTAATAAGTTCAAATTCAATTGTCACATCCCTTTCGATGTCATAAAACTTGTAAATCATAAAATAAAATTTAATTAAAACAAAAACCCTTGTAATCCATCAGGGGTCTCACGTCTGACTTCTTACAAGGGTTGTTAATAATTCCTTTGGTTCACTTGTTTGAGACCCGAACCGTTCAACAAATATAACTATAAAATCTGAATATCACTCATGAACGTGTCAATAATTTCAACACATTGATCGTAAGTCCAAGCAAAACCCGCAAAATAACCGAGTTTGTTAAGCTGATTAATACTGTTTTGTTGTCCGATTAAATGCTCGTTCTGCAATATTTCACCGTTTTTTTTGTATGGAGATTTCGTTTTGAGTTCGATAAACAATCCTTTGTAATTTTTGTTTGGTTGCAGTATTATCAAATCAGGCGTTTTAAAGCCACTCTTTTGAATCTTTTTGTTTCTTGCACCTTGCATTACATTAAGTTTAATCGATGCGATTGTGTCACTTAAAAATAGTACGTTTGGGTATTTTGTATTTATGTACTCACATACCTTTACTTGCAGTTCATATTCACTGTGTTTCATCTTCCGTAAAATTAGTTTCTATCCATTGCCTAAACGCTCGCTGAATGTTCACCTGTTGCTCAATCATTGTTATGTCAGCACCTTTCAATATCCACTCATCGAATGAACGTATTTCTGCGATGATTCTGTTCGCTCGTTTCTTTGCTTCAAAGCGCAGTTCTGCATCTTCCAAGAAGTCAGCAACCACAGGACCAAGTGCCACGGCTGCTAAAAGTTTACCGTTGTTTGTCATAGCGTTTGCATTTTTGAAATTTTACCAACTATAATTTCATCATCGCTTAAAAAGTCGCTTGGAAAAATACGCATTCCGTAAATCTCAATTTTAGATACGTTTTCTGGTCTTGGTTGGTTTGTGCAATCAAAATGATGGTCTATCATTCTTTTTAAATTATTGGTGCTTACAGCGCATCCAATTTCGCTGAAATC
>JBEGMB010000022.1:0-5239 GCA_041183245.1 Bacteroidota bacterium | reverse complement strand
CCCTTTTGTACACCCATAATACGTGTAATAAAGGTATCCGACCACCATTCCCAATAACGTCATTCCAAGGTAAAATAGTTTTGTTTTCATTATGCTGCAAAGGTACATTGAGTAGTTGTGTTAATATGTATCCTAAGTTACATTTTCATTTTATACGCAATAAAGGCTACCTTTGACCCGATGAAACATATTGAAATTAAACACATTGAAACAGCCCTTGACTGGGTTGATGAGGCTACAGACGAGCAATTAGAGGAAGGAATTACCGCGTTTTCAGAGAAGCAACCAGTGCTCTTAGATTATGTCTTAGCTGCCCCTTCAGAATATGAAAATGAAGCATTAGAAGGATATTTACTCTATTATTTTTGGGTAATTATCGAGTCTTTTAATCAAGCGGGATTAACGCCTGTTGAGATTACTGAAGAAATGATTGAAGCATTTCAACCGGAATTCTCTACCATGCTTGACGCATATTTTGAGCAAGATGATGAAGAGTCTGAGCAAATGTTGGAAGACTTTTGTGATCAACCCGAGTTAACTCGTTTCATGGCCATGGAAGTATCTACCGATGATGAAGACGGTACCTCAATGGATGACGAAACAGCAACGCAATTGTTTATTGTAACTGCTGCTATGATTACCCTATTGAATCGCGCTTCTCAGGCTTAATCCTTGATAAGGCGAAGTGTAACTGATTGAGAAGCTTTAGTTACTCTGATCAAATACATACTTGCGCGTAAAAAACTCAAGTCCAGTTGTATAGGTTCTACAGACTCTACAACTACTGGGAATGCTTCTTCGTAAACAAGTTTACCGCTAAGGTCGAATACTTCGATTTGAGTTCCAGCATTCCCCGTTAACATATTGTCAATGGCAATTGTAATTTCCCCATTGGAAGGATTTGGATATAGCCAAGCAAAAGCACCGTCTGGCAACACAGGACAAGGGCCAAATGCACGACCTGGCGATCCGCCTTCACACCCTTGGAACCAATTCGAAGCAAGGGCTTGATTGGCATTTGCTTCTAAATATTCAAAGGTAAAATCACTGTTAAATGGAGCCTGCGGCCACGCGATTGTGGTATCAAAAACAACACTCTGAAGTAAGGTTCCGTTGATGTCGTATAATCTTAATGCATCATTATTCGAAATACCATAAGGTAGTTGATACAAGGCTTTGCCCTCAAAATTGGGGTGTCGCTCAGTAAATAGGGAGGAATCCTTAACAACAACGGCATATTCACCGGGATTTAGTTGTAAACCTGTAAGCGAAAAGCTATTATTTTGTTTCTCGTCTTTAAGCGTATATCCAGAAAAGTTAATGACGTTATCCGTATTGTTTTTCAACTCAATCCAATCTTCAGCATTGTGCGCTATCGTTTGTTTACCAAGGTTGAATTCACTAAAAATAACTGGTTCATCGCACGGGAAGTACGCTTCACCTGGTGAGCCTGCAATACATCCACAAAACCATGATAGTGAATCTAGACTAATTGTTGTGGTGTATTTATTTTCTAAGGTTCTTCCGAACCCATCAGCACAACGAGGGAAAGGAGCGTCATTTGAAAATTGCATAGCAAGTAAGGTATCGCTGTTTGGGCGGAAAATGTAAATAGAATCCATGCTGTTTTCAAAACCAAAACGGAGATTGCCCACTACGTTATTAACTGTTGGATAAACGGAATGGAATAGTTGCGTGTCCTGGGCTACTACCAAATAACCTCCTGCAGGTATTTTTAACCCATCACTGAATGTATAACTGTTGTAGAAATCATCACTTTTCAAAGACCATCCCGTAAGGTTTACTTCGGTATTTCCATAATTATGCAACTCAATCCAGTTTCCTCCATCCAAGCTAGCATCCGGACGATAATTTATTTCTGAAATTGTGAGTGAGGAATTGGATGCGTTCCCTGTGAAAACGGCAGTAAAATAATCATCTGTAGCGATATTAACCGCCACGGATTCTTGGTTTAATAGATTAGCTGGTAGGTTAATGTTGTATTCCCAATGATCAAAAGTGTATCCTGGATTTGCTACCGCTGTAATTTTAACCGGGTTCCCATTGAAGTAAACTCCTGTCCAGGGTAAGGAATCTGGAACAATTGTGCTGATTTTGATGTAGCCCGCATCGGCAGGAATTGTATTCAAGGTAACATTAACCTTGTTTTGTAGGTTGTAATAATTCAACATTTGGTTCCGTACCGCATTGTTTCTGTTATTAAATTGTCCTAAAATAACATCTCTATTGTAGGTATAATTGTTCATTCCTCCTGCAACATCTCCCGTCCAAAGCGCAAAATGACGTGGCATTTCTGGGAGTAGCTCTTCATACATTTGATTGATTATCGTGGTGTATGTGTTTTGATGAAGCGTTGTATTCATTAAATCCGCATACCGGTTGATGAAGTAATTTCTATAGGTGCTATCCTGCATTAAATTGCTATGTATATCATAGTAATTATTTGGTTGAATGGCGTATTGAAACCAATCAAACATGTTTGCATTATAATCTGTCCATCCGCCAAGACCCCATTCCACATCTTGTAAGAAAAATCGCCATTTATTATCCGTACTTCTTGTTCTTGCGATTTTCATATTATTGTAAATCCAATCGGTATTTCCATACCACAATTCAGCGGCAATGTAATCCGTGTAGTTTTTCAAATCCAGACGCTTGTCGCATTCACTTAAATAGTTTGGATTGGTCTTATCTGCCGTGGTGATAAAATTGATCATATTGAAAAACGAACTATCAGAACCTTTAACCGTTCTTAAGGTGCTGCCATACCAATAGCTCACTGAAAGTAAGTCGAGGCTGTCTACATGATTACCGTAGTTCTCGTTAAAATACGTTTCATTCGCTTTTTCTCGAAGCTCATATACTCCAAAGAATTGTCCATTTAAAAATACGTTGGCTGGACGATACGCTTGCGAGTTCGCATATGATTTACGCATGACGCGCATGAATGTGGCATCGCGTTGGTGGTATTGATTCCAAAAATTACTTCCATTTCGTATATAAATTGCTTGTAAATCATTAACATACGGTTTTTCTGGGAATAGGGGGTAGTGAATATTTTCTCCGGTTCCGAACGTTGTATTTGCCGGTTCAACGGTAACACTATGTTGTGGGTTTGAGCGACTACCTCCAGCGCCACCATCCGGTTTAACAGAGGCTTTACTTTCGAATTGCTTCGTGCCATCTGGAGTAAAATACTCAATATTACATTGGCGTTTCCAGTCGGTCCACCAATTATCGAAAATACCGTTTGCCCCATATAAATCATCATCATCTATCGTAAGGGAAATGATGGGGATGGTTGAACTTTCATTAATCAAATAGGTTTCCGCTTCAATAGGACTCATATACCGATTGGTACCATTCGGAAAACATCGAACTTTTAGTACCGCATTGGCAGAAATTGTAATCGGACCACTAACTACAGTGGAGGTTCCATCCGGGTCTTGCCCATTCAGTGTATATCTTACAATGCCGCCTTGCGTAGAATTGTTAATCACATTTACAGTAATTGTATTGGGATACATCCCACCCACTAAATCGAGTGATGGTTGCTCTTCATATCCATTGAAAGATAACGCCACATTATTCGTAGCGTTTGGGGTTGGTGTTGGGAAAATAAACCAGGAGTTATTTCCATCATTTTTTTTACCCACAGACATATTGGCTTCAAGGTCTGGTACATAAAGACTATCGAGAATTATTCCATTCGCGTTACTCAAATAGAGCGTTTCACCCAGGGTGGCAATAGAAAAGTTAGTTTCAATGGTTCCAGCTTGAGGCGAATTGAAAAATGGATGTATATACCCTCCGAATTGTTGTTGCGGTGAGGCTAATCCAAACGTGAGGAAAGGTCGGCATGTTAAATCAGAACTTGCTGGAGAGGAATTGTGGATTTCAACGGCAAGAACATTCGTGCCATTTTGCAATAAATTCGATATTAAACTCATATCAAGGTCAAAACTGCTGAGGTTTCCTCCTTGATACAATTGAGATTCGTGATCGGCAGCTAATTCGTCAAAGTTTGGGGGCGTTCCTACTAGGCCATCTCTCGCAATTTCAACGCCGTTTAAATACGCTACAAATCCATCGTCATAGTCTATGTCGAGCATGGTTTTAACTATGTCATTGAAATTGGAAATATTAAAATTAATTCGTGCATACACAGTAGTTGCTGGTCCGGTGATGTCAGTACTATCATCTCCGTCTCCATAACCGACGCTCATTTTTCCTTGACTCCAACCAGAGGCATCGTATGAGTTGGTGTACCAATTGGGCAATGCTGCGTTGGGTATAGTATAAGACCATAGCGCTTCATAGGTTATAGGACTTTCGAAATGATCAACCAGGTAGGTTGAACCTTGGCCATTCGCAAGAATTGTAGTGAATCCATTCGCTGGGATACTAATTGGAGGGAATGCCCATTGGTTTAAGTTTGTCCGCTTATCTGACAAGTAAAAACCCTGCAAATTTTGAGATGTAGCACTTGAATTGTAGAGTTCAATCCAATCAGGTGAACTCCCATTCGCTAAGACATAGTTTGTGCCATTGGCATTACTGGCCTCATTGATAAAGAGTTGAGCATTATATAAATTACAAACAATGAAAGCGAAAAGAAAGAGTAATATTTTATTCATTACCTCAAAGTTAAGGATTTAAGCACTAATTAGCTATCCGAAACGGATTGAGAATCCTAATGCGGCAAGACAGAGGATTAACCCTATGGTTTTTTGTGTCGTAAATTTCTCTTTGAAAAGACTAAAACCAAGAATTGCTGAAATAATTACCACACCAACATTAGCGATGGAAAGTATCTGATGGGGGTCTAAGTCGAGTGTGTTATATGATTTTACTAATAAATAGATGGAGAAATAATTTGGAATCCCCAAAATAACTCCCCCAAACCAACTTCTTCGATCGAAGCTTATCTTACCTTGGATACGCTTAATGATGAAGTAGCCAAGTCCCATAATACCAGCCATCAAAAAACCAAGTGCTGCAAAAACGCCGTTGTGAAACCCATTGGGAAGCCATCTCGAATTTGTAAAATATAATACTAAATCAAGCCCGGCACTACCAAAAAATAAAACTAAAAGCATCCATAAGTAGCCGTTTGATTGGTTGTTGTCCTGTTTCGAAAATGAAACAAGAAATACGCCTAAGATGGCTGCAACTAAGGGAATAATATTCGTCCATGACAACGGGGTGTGATTAATAA
>JBEGMB010000021.1:0-11228 GCA_041183245.1 Bacteroidota bacterium | reverse complement strand
CGTGTGACATCCTTACCCATTAAAAAAATTGGATTCTCATAATCATATTGGATTTTACTTAGGTAATTTGCTTCCGAGTTAGTAAGAATTTTCTGTGATGTCATATTCATTAAATAGGCCTTGCCATCGTAATCAAGTAGGTTTACAATGCTGTCGTTTTCAAAAGAAATTTCTTTGAATTTAAATGGTAAAATAGTATCTCCTTTTTTATCGATTACACCCCAATTACCACCACTAACATCGGAGCCATAATAACTTTGCGTTACTTCACCGTAGGCATTCGCCAAAATCCACTCATCGTTATCGTAAAGATCCGTTGCTTTTAAAAAGTTGTAATTAGCTGGGAGAATAACCTGTCCGGTCTTAGAAATCAAACCAAATTTGTTATTTACTTTTATTAGGTAATCTCCCTCATAAGAAAGGGATTCAATATGTTCGTAAATGGTAGGTACAATTTCTTTTAAGCTGCTATGGTTTAATAAGCCCATTTTTGTTTGTTCTGATTGCTCAATGTAACGGCTCACAATACAAATTTCGCTCTCACAATTCATATCGCTGTAGGTAGGTTCTAAAAGTATTTTTCCTGAAGGAGAACAAATTCCAAATTTTCCATTTTTCTTAATGATATATCCATTCATGTTTTCATATCCGATTTGCAAAATATCTTCAAATTGTACTGGGATAATTTCTTTACCATTTTTATCGTAAAGCCCAAATACTCCGCCCTCTGGAGTCCCGTAGCCATTGTCCACCCCACCAAGTTGTACTTTGTATAAATCTCCCAATGATTCGATGTAAGAAAACTCTTTGTTAAATACTGGGTTTAAGTTAGCATCAAAGGCAACATAATTCGATCCTTTTTTTAACACAATCAAGGATGTTTCACCGTAACTGTAATTGTAATCATCATAGATCGCTTTCAAAACCATTTTGCCAGTTAAATCTACCAATCCATAAGTAGAAGGGGTATAGCTATAGTCATCGAAATAAAGGTCGTCTGATTTTTTCTTACGTTGTTTCTTGGCTTTTTTCTCTATACCAACAAGGAGATATTTTCCAAAATATGAGCTGTTATTCACGCTGCTGTATATTGCTTTACCAAGTTTTTTTCCAGATTTATCTAGGAGCCCGTATTTATTATTATCCGAATAGCTGAATAGATAATCATTACATCCCATGGTTATTTTACTCAATTCTAGATAAGATGGAGGGATGATTGATTTGTAGTTTAAATCAAGAAAGCCATCCTTTCCTCTTTTGGTTACTTTATAACCGATTGCTGTATAATTGTCATCAAATTCTTGCTCGATGTTATCAAATTTATCGCTGAGTTTTTTCCCATCGATATCCATCAACCATTGCTTTTGATATTTGTCGGTAATGTGAAAAATCCCGGATTCTAGCTCTGTAACATCTTCATATATTGTAGGAATTAGTTCTTTAAAGTTCTTGTCGAGCATACCCTGGTATCCACCAGATTGTACAATAAATCCACTGGTAGAAGAAGTAATGAACTGATAAGTCTTAGTCAAAACTTTCCCTGTAAAATCTAAGAGTTGGCATGCACCGTTTTTACGCTTCGCATTTAATATATAATCAGCATCATAAAACGTGGATAGTTCAGTGTACTGCGGCTCAATGATTGTTTTTCCATTTTCATGAAGCAAGCCATATTGGCCATTTATGGATGAAATGTATACAGAATCTGCGGAGTATATTTCTTCAAGATAGTCATAACTCGCAGGTACGATGATTTTTCCGCTCTCATGAATAATTCCGTATTTAGCGCCTGGGATTTTGCCATAACTGGTTTCTACCGAGTTTCCTCCAATGGCGAAAATAGCATACCCTTGATTTGAAAATTCACCAATGTGAGAAAAGGATGCCGAAATTTTATTGCCTTTTTTGTCCAATAAATAATATTCTGCATTTACTTTATTGGTTTTCTGTGCGTAACCAATATTTAGTAATACGGTTAAAAGGATTAAGATTGATGAGCGATTCATAGATGTTTTTTAGAAAATAATGCGGTATGAATAAAATGTTACTTAATTTGTAAAATTATAATAAAATGAAGCGAATGCACAACGAACAGACCAATTGTTTGATGAAATACTTATTTATGTCTTCTTTTCTGTTTGTTCTTCCCAATTTGTTGTTTGGATCGCGCATAAGTAGTTCTATAACTTACGCTAAAGGTCCAACCTTATTAACTCGATATTCATTAGAAGCCTATTTACCGGAGATTGGTGATCAAGGCGATGTAGGGTCTTGTGTTGGCTGGGCCTCAGCTTATTACGGTTTAACTGTTGTTAAGCGAATCGAACACGGGCGAAATTATCCAGTATTCTCTGCGCTGAGTGCGTATAATCGCTATTGTTTTTTTTATGACAAAAATCCATGTTATGGTGGATCTCAAATCGATGGCAGTTTGGAGGTTCTAAAAACTTATGGAAGTCCCTTAATGGACGAGTATCCCTTGCAAAATTGTGCGCACGACCCGGATAAAACCAAGTACAAAGATCGATTATTTGATTATGAGCGTTTGCAACACATGAACTATATGCAACTCAAAGCAGCCATAAATAATAACCGACCGGTGGTCATTGGAATGAATGTATATGCTGGTGGTAAGGGTAATAGTTTAAATACCAAATTTTTGGATTCCAATGGCGTGATAAAAATCGAGAACTTTAATTTTGATTATGCCGTAGCTGGTCATGCCATGTGTATCATCGGATATGACGATAACATTGGCGGTGGATCATTCAAGCTCGTTAATAGCTGGGGAAAGGAATGGGGTAAAAGTGGGTTCTGTTGGCTTCGGTACAAGGATTTGGAAATATTACGGGTTGCATTTTCTTTGATACCAAATGATTTAGCTTTGAGTACAAACGTTTCTAATTTCAAAACGAAATCAATCGAGGTGTGCAATACTTCAAGTAAAAGTTATTATGTGTCCTATGGGATTACCAATTCAGATGATGTACAACAGGTTAGGGGATGGTATTATATTCCTGCAGGCAGTAGCCGCGAATTATCCATAGGCAATCGCAAGAAAAATGAAATATTTTATGTGTTGATGAATGAAGAGGGAGAAGTGTTTGAGTCGAAAAACTCAACAGCGAATTTTCCAACCGATCGGGATAAGTATTTTGATTCTAAACTAAAAAAGGATGAGAGAGAAACATCAAACTCTGCTTATTTTTCGTTCATTCCTAGTAATAAAAAGAAAACCCAGCAATTATTCATTACTGGGTCATCTTCTCCAACCGTATTGGATTAAAAATCTGCGTGTCCTTTTTTGTTAAATGTTGGGATGTTGTAACGAATTCCGCTGGTTGATCCAATTCCCGGGCTGAATTTAACCCCTGAATTAGGTATTGAATTGAAAGATAATTGTGGACGTAATTCAGAGTAAATCATCCAAGGTTTCCAGAAGGCACGTTTAGTTCCTAAGCGGAAATTAATACCAAGCGGAACATAAATATTTGCTCCCCAAGCCATAGGGTTCTTGTATGTTTCACTTTCATGCGTTGTCGTTTGATTGCCAGTATAGGATCCATATCCTTGATAACTGTTCGTATATTCTGTGTAATGTAATGAAGTTTGAGATTGATAGGATAATCCAAAGGATAACCCGGCTCCGGCAGAAAATGCCCACCGTTCACCTGCATTCATTTCCCAAACATACGCTGCGTCAATTCGGATTTGTTGGTTATTATAATTTCCAAATACATTTCTGCTAATTGTCGAATCTACAAAGGTCATGCTCCCGTTTTGAGAAGAAATTAAGGTATCTACCACATGCGATTCGTAATACGAACCATAAGCGCTCATTAATTGATTTGAAAAGTTAGATATTCCTAACCGTAAGGTACCTTGGCATTTTGGTAGGGACAATCCTACTTGTAGTGATTGGAATGATGACGAGTTTTGCATACCAAAGCTAAATGGGTAATTAAAGTTGAAGTAACCCATTGAACTTTCGTAGTTACTAAAATCCTTCAGTAAAATTGAAGAACCAGGTGCTAACGGGGCAAAGTCGGTTATGTTTGACGGGGTGAAACCAAATTGTCGGTAAGACCCGCTGGATAGGTGTACTTGTGTAAGTTTGATTTGGCTAAATGCTGTGATGGATAACCCAAGGAATCCGAGAAAAATAAATGTTTTTTTCATTGGTGGTTTTTTTAATGAGACACTTTAAACGGATAAAAGTTACAATTATTGTTAACTAAATTCTTTTAAGCAGCCACCGCATTGTTGGGTGCACAAACCAAGGTTCTACATCGTTCGATGGAGGAGAGGTGCAAGTTGAGCACAATATTGTAGTCATCTTTTCTGTAGCCTCCAAATAGGGCTAGGGTGACAGGGAGCGGTTTCCCAAGTTGTAATGAGACTTCATTGACCCATTCCCCAAAAATCGAGGCACATGTCAACCAGTGTTCGGTGTCGCATTGTCCGCCAAGGTCATCATCGAGGTGACTGTCAGCCCCGTGAGCAAATACCACATAATGTACCTTGTCTGCTAAAATTCGTTGTTTCACTCGTTGGAGCTTTAATTTGAAATCTTGAATATACGTTTCGTTATATCCTATTGGATTTACGTTGCAATCCCACGGAATGGCCTTGTTGATGCGTGGATCAAAACCTCTGGAATCTTCAATGCTATTTCCAAAGTGACCATCTAAATCTAGCCAGGCGCCGGATACTCCAAGTTCTTCATAAAGTTTTAAAGAAGCAATGACCTGTCCTGAAAAGGTGCAGAATCCTTGTCCTGCATGCGGCGTTGCATGATGCATTCCGGATACCGGTGCAAAACAAAGCTGATCTGGGTGCTCTAAACTATGTTTTATAGCGTGATAAATGGCACTGTTGGTATATCGAACACTGGTGGTCAAATTCTCCGACCACGGAATTCCATTAGAACGATAATTCCCGGTTTGATTAAAGAAATTTGATACATATTCAGGGGAATGGGCTAACAAGAAGTCTTCTTGTTCGAAGGGTTTAAAATCAGCATGGATATCGAAATACGCATGATGTTCACTGCGTTCGATTTTTTGCATGAGGAGGTAAGGCTTCAACGGGGATTGCGAATAGGACCGCTCTCGAATGGAATCAAAACATACTTGATTCTTGGTGTAAAACGTAGCAATGGTTGGTTTTTTTTTCATCGGCAAATCGATTTAAAAGGTTAATAATCACTGCAAAGTTTCCGATGAACTCAGGCTTTTTCCGCTTCTTTGCAACCTTGTAAATCAAAAAAAGCCGATGGTATCGGCTTTTAAATTCAACGTCGCTTCGTTTGATGCAATTGTTCGATAAAGTCGTCTATGGCTTTAATTTGTTGATGAAAGGCAAGTAATTTTTCAATGTCTCGTTGCGGATGACAGCGGAGCAGTTTATTAATTAAACGTTTACGTTGCGCACCCAATTCAATGATGTAATTTTCGGTGAATTCTTCCTCGCTGTCATGGAATTCAAAGAGGATCCGTTGTATTATATTCAGTGATTTGAAGTGTTCTGGTGTTCGTTCGATGGAGCCATACCAATCCAAAAGTTGTTGTTTAATTTCGTTCAGTTGTCCAGCGAGGTTACGACCTTCATCTCTCAGCTCAACTGCTTTTTCGTAGGCTTGGTTTTTGATGCTCTGGTCTTTTCGTTCATTTAGGTTCAACGTATCGATTTTTAATTGAAGGACCTTAATGTGAAGCTGCTGTAGTTCTTTTATAGTCAGGTTGAATTCAGGTACCTCAGCCAGTTTTATTTGACTCGTTCCCCAGCGCGTTAGGTCTAGCTGAAAGAAATTAAAATAGGAACCTGGTTCATTGCGCTCAATCACATCAAGTGTTTTCACCTTTGGACTTATTTTCGGAAAGATCAACGAAAAAATATGTGTTGCGTTCGCTTCGGTGAAATAATGTTTTTCTGGAGCAATTGGTATATCAACCGATTCAATGAGTTTTAATTTTGTTTTGCCACCGTCGGGCGTAATGTAGGTGTCACCATCAATTTGTATCCATCCCCCTTTATCATAGTGACTTGGTGGCTTGTAAAAGAACTCAATCCGCGTTTGCTCGGAAAATTCAATCTTATTTATCCGGAGCGTTTCACCAAATTCTATAAAGTGCGGGTTGTAAAGCGTTACGGTTTTTTCCTTCTTTTCTTTCATGTTTAATGATTTAAAACACAAATATAAGGAAGGAACTTGATGCGAATGATATGCACCCCGTTTTGTATATACGGAGTGTGTTTAATAATTTTTGGTATGGTGGTATCGATTCGAAAACCTAAGACTTTTAACATCGTTCATACGAATTCCGTTTTCTATTAAGACGTCCTGCGCCGCTTTTCTTGTAAGTTGTCTAAGGTAGAAAGGTTCATTTACTACAAAGTGATGAATGGCGTGGGTAGCACCAAAAAAGAAGCAAAACCATTGTAAAGGCGTGCTCCACCATGGAGTGAATACCTGTACTTGTTGAATAACATTCCCTGCTTCAACATCTCCCATGTAATGCATATTGGATGAAACAAAATGCAAGGCGAATTGTCGAATTAAATTAGGAATGACCAGTATTACCATAAGTGGCTCAATCCACTGCATCAATAAGTCGAATTGAAGTAGGGGATAACCTATCCAATGAAATAGATGAATTACCACAAAGGCATACCAGAGTATCGTCAAGGGTACTCCAAAGGGTAGAAGTCCAAGTAAAACGGTACGAATGATTAAGCGCATGTCGCTTTTACTTAGATTTCCTTTATTGTATTCTATTAGTATTTCTTTTCTTAGCCTTGGAATTCTGAGGATTCCGGATAATAATAAATCGGGTAGCACGAGTAAGCGGAGCAGCGAAAGACGATCTCCGTTGGTTATTCCGCGTTCTTCGATGTCGAAAGGCATTCCAGAATGTTGATGGTGGAAATGATGCCAGTATTTTCGTATCCACGGATTTAAACTGATTGGGCGAAATATATAAACGCCTAACATCATGAAATGATATAGCAGAGGAGTACGCTTAAAGTAAAGGTCATGGATTAAATCGTGTTCTAATTCATGTAAGATTGAGGTTATAAATGCAATTGAAACGATGGTTAACCACGTTGGAAAGAACCCAATGAACCATGCGTAACTAAGGCCGATAAGTAAGGCTTGGCAACTTATTAATATCCCCAAACCGATGATGTCTTGATGCGTTGTCCAGGTATTTTTACTCCTGTAACTTTCGTAAATCTCACGAACTTCTAGAATTATGGTTCTAATTTGCTGCTGAGTTTTTTCGTTCATGAGAAGAATTAGGGGATACAAACTAAGGTGTCATACCAGGTAGAATAACCAGCCCACACGCCTAAGGCTCCATTACTAATGTTACTCGGTATCAGTACGGGTGAAGAGAATGGACTGCCATTGCTTTCCATCTGAGATCTCATTTTATCAAAATAGGAGTAAACCGGCATTTCAATATGTGAAAATCGAATTACTACGCTATCTCCGTATTTGAAATGACGTTTGAATCCGGAAGGGTAGGTCGTATCTTTTTCAGGATATCTGGAATCAAAATCAATGGTTAATCCATTGAAAAATTCATCGTTAAAGTAGGATGATCCACCATGCCTGAACCGATAGTCTTTCGGTTGTCCATTAACCGAGGTAATAATTTTTGATTCCCAGCGATAGGCATTTCTTTGAGAAATCGGATCAGTTAAGACGGCTAAACACAAACCGAAACTTGCATTTTCTGGGTCAGGTATCCAAGAAAGAGACGTTAAGGGTACTGGTGTTAAGATCGATGTGGTGGAGTTGTATTGATCTCCTTCGTATGTAATCCCTAAGGTATACGATTTTCCTACTTCTCCTTTACACGTAGGGTCAAGTGTTGAATACACTTTTATTGGAAAGAAGGAAAGCGCATTTAATTCGAGATTTAACATCTCAGCGAGCGTAATTTGGCTTTCTAGCGGTAATTCACTGGGTGAAAATAAGGTCAGTGGGTAGGTGTTATTTCCGCTTGTAACGGTAACTGTTGCGCTCGTAATATTCGATGAAAAGTAGGACGCTAAATCCGTTGGATTATACAAATATTGCGACTGCATCAAAAGTACAAGTGGAGCGCCATTGGTTCCGATTCGTGCATCCACCACGAGTTTAGCTTCTTCAGCCGGAATATCAATGGTGACCTCCTTGGTACACGAGAATAAAAACAAGCATAAAAAGGGAATCCAATAACGCACGGTTAAAGGTACCAAAACTTTATTAATTCATCTTTTTGATGATAAACTCCGTTCTACGATTTTTGGCATGCTCTTCTTCAGGACAGGTTGATTTCACTGTGCCTTCGCACGGACAATTGACCTTCAATTTACTTTCACCATATCCAACACCTGAAATTCTTGAAGGGGTTGTAATTCTTGATTTGATATAATCAGCCGAAGCTTTTGCTCGATTCTGTGATAACTTCTGGTTAAATGCTTTTGACGAACGACAATCCGTATGAGATCCGAGTTCAACTACCATTTGCGGATATTGATTCATAATCGCTACAATTTTATCCAATTCAAGGGCTGCATCCGTTCGGATGTTATATTTACCCAAGTCAAAATAAATGGGTTTGATGTCGATTAAATCAGCAATATTTGTTCCCACTTCAATTTTTCCAATTCCCATATCAATCAATTCATGAAGATTGATCGTTTCGGTTTTTGTTACCTGGTAATTAAAATCAACTGATTTATCCAAGTAACCCGTTTTCTTGATAGAGATATTGAAATTTAACGATTGATTTAGCGTCAAATCATCGAGCATATTTGTAATGTATCCATTGGTACCTGTGGTATTATCAAAAATCAATTTACCAGTGGTTTTGTCTGAAATACTAATCTTAACACCTTCAATTGGTTTTCCGGTTTTCTTATCCGTAATTAACGTGTTGAGGGTGAGGTCAGGTTGACGTAATAAGGATAAGTCCAATTGTTGATTTGCTTCATTGGTAGCCACATAGGTCCATTCTTTGGCTACATAGTTAGGATCAATAGATTTAATTGTAATGTTCGATCCAGGTTCCAATTCCAATTCAAAATTCCCGTTGATATCTGTGGTAATAGTATCGGTAACTTCTCCCTTATCGTTTATGACAAGTAAGGGTTGGTTTGGAATTATTACGTTGGCATTTAGTTCATTAAGTGAGCCATTTACAAGGATATTAAATTTAAACGGTTCGTTGAGATTGAAAGCATAGATGTCGTCTGAACCGAATCCGGTTCTATTACTACTAAAGTAACCCTTGTTCTCTGCCGTGAATGTAATGGCGAAATCATCGGCATTTGAATTTAATGGAACGCCTACATTCTTTGGTTTACCCACATTATTCCCTGACATCAATTTTGCCACTTGGATATCCAAGCCACCTAAGCTTGGCAGCCCATCAGAGGAAAAGAAAAGTAGGTCGTTATTCAACCAAGCAAACACTTCATTGCCTTGCGTATTGATTTGATTTCCTAAATTTTTAATGTCAGATATTTCACCCTCCGGGGTTAATTTCCCGGTGTAAAGATCTGCGCCTCCATATCCTCCGGGCATATCTGAACTGAAGTAAATTGTTGATCCATCTTTAGATAGTGTTGGGTGCCCGACTGAGAATTCGTTGGAATTTATTTTCAGTTTACTAACGTTGATCCATTTTCCATTGTTGGTGATTTCTGCTCGGTAGATCATGAGATTTTGAATCCCATTTTTGTCTGTTATTCCTACACCTTTAGTCATATTATTTCGGGTAAAGAATACCCATTTTCCATTGGGATGTAGACACAAGGGACCTTCATGGAATTTTGTATTCGCATGCTTTTTCAATTGTTTAACATCGCCATTTTTTTTGTACGCATAATAATTAAGAAATCCATCGCCATTCCCGGCCCATTTCCGTTTAATTATACTTGTTCCTCGCGTTGAAAGAAAGATTAACGAACCGTTTAAATAGGGATAACCACCGAAGTCTGCCTTCGTGGAATTCCACGTTAACGAATTAATGTCGGCATTGCATTTCCATGACAAACGTTCAGTACTTTCGATCGTTGCGTTAGGATACATGGGGCCCTCTTTTGAATCGAGTATGGCTTGACGTAATTCTACCATTTTATCAAAGATCGTCTTCGCTTGATCATAGCGCTGTGTTAATAAGCACAATTCGCCAAACAACTCATATCCGTATGGGCTTGAGAATCCCTTCGATGTAAACTGTGTTTGAAGTAGGGTATAGGCCCGTTCGTTTTCATGGGTTAATTTATAGCACGAGGCAAGTTTTAAAACTAACGTTTCTTCAGCGGGTGTTGCCTTAACTAACCGTTTGTACTGGGATTTAGCAAGCCAAAAGTTTAGGTGCTCATAGTTATAATTCGCTTTTTTTAGCAGTGCATTTTGGCTAAATGAAATAGAACAAATTGAAAGTAAAATTACAGTAGATAAAATTTTCATAGCCATTGATTAAAAATAACGTGGAGAACGAATACCTCCTTTAATGAAGTTAAAGTCATAGGAAATCATTGCTTCAAATGTTCCTTGATTATAGTTTCTTATGGCGGTTGTTGCAAAATCACTTGCTACACCAAACCTGAACTGTTGTGTAATTTGGTATTGAACAAAAACGCCAATTGCCGCTTGATGACGGTAAGTGGCTCCCATGAACATGCGGTCTTTATATATAAATGCATTCGATAAATCAATACTCAAGGGAGCACCTGTAGTCGATTTCAGTTGGGCTGTAGGTCGTATTTTCCATTGACTTCCCATGTTGAATACAGCACCGGTATGCACATAAAAATGGCGCTTTTCAAGGTTAGTAGGTGAACCATCAATACTGCTTTCAATCAGTTTAGGGGAGCTTATTCCTAGGTAAAATCGTTCAGCGTGGTAATACATTCCGAACCCAAAATTGGGGTTAATACGATTCAAGGTATTCTCCTGTAATGCTAAATCCACAACATCTGTGGTACTTAGGTCTGCTGTTTTGGTATTAATAAGGTTAAACCCACCCTTTAATCCAAAGGCTAAAGAGCTCTGCTTATTGATTTTTAAAGAATAGGAGAAATCACCGTATACCATATGCTGTGTTGTTGGCCCGATAACATCTCTAATGGCAGAAATTCCAAGTCCAACAGATTCATAGGAAAGTGGACTGTGCAGGGTGAAACTTGTGGTACTCGGTCTACCTTCAAAACCTAACCACTGCTCA
>JBEGMB010000020.1:0-4053 GCA_041183245.1 Bacteroidota bacterium | reverse complement strand
TTATCGTAAATTATAATGTTGCCTACTTTTTGGAGCAATGTTTACTTTCCGTATTTAATTCAAAAGGCATTGAGCACTTTGAAGTATTTGTAATAGACAATCGAAGCAGTGACGGATCGGTGGCGATGGTTCAAGAAAAATTCCCACAAGTTAACCTTATCGTGAACCATGAAAATGTGGGCTTTTCCAAAGCGAATAATCAAGGAATAACATTGGCCCGAGGCAAGTATGTCGTACTGTTAAATCCGGATACTGTTGTTGAAGAGCATACCTTCGAAAAAACAATTTCGGCATTTGAGGCGGACGAGCAACGCGGGGGAATTGGCGTTCGAATGGTAGATGGAAAAGGCACTTTTTTACCTGAATCCAAGCGTGGACTTCCCACGCCGATGGTCGCATTTTATAAAGTATTTGGCTTATCCAGGTTGTTCCCAAAATCTTCTCGATTTGGACGTTACCACCTGACCTATTTAAGTGAATTTGAAACCAACGAGGTAGATGTTTTGAGTGGTGCATACATGGGATTGAGGCAAGAAGTATTGAATAAAATCGGATTATTAGACGAGGCATTCTTTATGTATGGTGAAGATATTGATCTTTCATATCGCATACAAAAAGCGGGATATAAGAATTTATATTTAGCCGATACAACCATCATTCACTACAAAGGGGAAAGCACTAAAAAAAGTTCGGTTAATTACGTTTTTGTTTTTTACCGAGCGATGATCATCTTCGCACGGAAGCATTTTTCTCAGAATTATGCCCTTCTCTTTTCCCTGTTCATCCACTTGGGGATTTACATCAGGGCTTCCTTGGCTGTATCAAAACGAATTGTAAATTATACATTTCCGATACTATGGAATCTCGGTGTAGGTATCCTTGGCTTGTACGGTTTGGCAGAGTTATGGAAATCTAATGAAATTGCCTTCCCTTCTATTGTCTATTACGTAATGATCCCTTCGTATTGGATAATTTGGTCACTCACGAACTTAATGTCAGGGACCTATGACCCGCCGTTTAAACCGATGAAATTGTTGAAGGGCACCCTAATTGGAACCACCGTTATACTCATTGCCTATGCCTTGCTCCCGAAAGACTTACAATTTTCGAGATTATTTATACTGGGTGGGGCACTATGGTTTCTAAGTTGGAATTTAATGGATCGGGTGATTCGATTTTTGATTTTCAAACAATCCAGCGGATGGAATCCATCTCGAAAGAAACGTTTTTTAATTATAGGGGAAGAATCCGAATTTAAACGAATTAAATTGTTGTTACTTCAGCATATGAATGAAGTAGCGTATGTTCATGGAACGTACATAAGGGAAGTGTATCCAGAAGCACGATACAGCCTGAAAGAATTTGAACACCGAACCAATTTGAATTTGTATGACGAGTTAATCTTCAGCGCGAAAGATTTAAGTGCTTATCAAATTATACACTGGATGACTACCATTAAATCAACGCATATAGACTTCAAAATCGCACAACCTGATGCTGATTTCATCATTGGAAGCAACTCGATAGACACTTCAGGGGAAACGTATCGAATCAACATAAATAAATTAAGTCGACCCGAGAATTTGAGGTCAAAACGCTTTTTCGACCTTACTTTTTCGCTAATACTTATCGCTACACTGCCCATATCGATTTGGTTTTTTCAACATAAAATTGGGTTGTTAAAAAATATAATTAAGGTGCTTATAGGTAAATTAACCTGGGTTGGCTTTATAGATACCACCGATGGGTTCAAGGATCCACAACTCCCGGCGTTAACACCTGGCGTATTAACACCAAACCTTTCTATTACCGCTGCAGACCGCGGACTGTTGGACAAACTAAACATTTTATATGCACGAGATTATACGGTTTTAACCGACGTTCAAATCGTATTGACATCCTTCAGAAAACTTGACCAACAAAGCTAAAAATACCCTCGAATTTTAATCCCTTTTTCATACATTTGCAGCATCTTAGGAAAGAACTATGGCAGAAATCGAAATTCGTCTACCCAAAATGGGTGAAAGTGTAACGGAAGCAACCATCACAAATTGGTTAAAGCAAGTTGGCGATGCCGTTGCATTGGATGAACCCCTTGTAGAGGTAGCAACGGATAAAGTAGATAATGAATTACCTTCAGAGGCAGCGGGAATATTGGTTAAACAATTATTTCAAAAGGATGAAGTTGCCCAAGTAGGGGATGTAATTGCTATCTTATCTACAGACGGAGCGAGTACTGCTGAACCGAAAGCTACCACGCAAGCGGTTGAAAACACCCATGTAAGCACTCCGGATACTGTTGCAGTAAATACTCCGGCAGCGAATACCGTTTCTACCACAGCGATTAGTTCCTCTAGTCGTTTTTATTCGCCATTAGTTAAAAGCATCGCAAGTCAAGAAGGGTTAAGTCAGGCAGAATTGGATGGTATTGTGGGGACGGGTGCTGAGGGAAGAGTAACAAAAAAAGATATTTTAGCACATTTAGCAGGTAGAACTAATCAGCCGGTCGCTCCTCTTACCCCTCCGGTTTCAGCAGTAACCAAAACCAACGATCAGAAAACGGCACCAATTCCTGTTATAGCATCAGGAACGGATGAAATTATAGAAATGGATCGCATGCGCAAGTTGATTGCTGATCACATGGTAATGTCTAAAAGTGTTTCACCGCATGTCACATCGTTTGTTGAAGCAGATGTAACGAATATTGTAAATTGGAGAAACAAGGTTAAGAAGGAATTTTTCAATCGAGAAGGTGAAAATATTACGTTTACACCTATTTTTATTGAAGCAGTTGTGCGCGCTATTCAAGATTTCCCGATGATTAATGTTTCCGTTAATGGCACAACCATTATTAAAAAGAAAGACATTAACGTAGGTATGGCCACCGCATTACCTTCCGGGAACCTTATTGTTCCTGTCATTAAAAATGCGGATCGATTGAGTCTTACAGGTCTTACAAAATCGGTTAATGAATTAGCGAACAGTGCAAGAAATAATAAATTAAAACCAGAGGATATTCAGGGAGGAACCTACACAATTACAAATGTTGGCACCTTCGGAAATGTGATGGGTACGCCAATTATAAATCAGCCTCAAGTTGCCATCCTGGCCTTAGGAGCCATTCGTAAAGTTCCGGCGGTAATTGAAACACCTGAAGGAGATTTTATTGGCATCCGACAAAAAATGTTCTTGTCTCACTCGTATGATCACCGCGTTGTTGATGGAGCACTTGGTGGACAATTTGTTCGCAGAGTGGCTGATTATCTCGAACAATTCGATATTAACCGTAATTTTTAACTACCTTAACCTACTCAAATACATAGAATTATGAAAAAATTAAGCATTATTTTTTCCCTACTTTGTTTTCCGTTTCTTGCTCAAATGAATGAAACGGAAGTAAAAGCAATGATTAAATCTACCGAAGAGGCTCAACTTGTTGGAGAATGTTCCCGTTTTCTGCAAGAGAACTTCTATCATTTTGCTGATTTAGTAACAGATAAGTTATTGACTCTACAGCCCAAAAATGGAAATTACAATTACCGAAAAGGATTTATCCTTTTAGGTATGAATAAATCTCCTGAATTAGCGCTTAAGCATCTTGAAATAGCTGCAGCCAAAACAGAAATCAATTATGACATTTATTCCCCAAAAGAGACTAGCGCTCCAATAGATGTGTTCTTTTATTTAGGGATTTGTCATCATCGCCTAGGAAATTTGGATAAAGCGTTGGGCTATTACAATCAATTTTTGTCAGAAACCCAAAAAGGATCCACATTAATCCCAATGGCTGAGATTCGAGTAAGTCAAATCAATAACGCTAAAAAATTAAGTAATTCCCCAGAAGCAGGTATTGCGTTGACTTCAGTGAATACGCCTTACAATGAATCGGGAGCTTTTATTTCTCCCGATGGGAAATCCTTACTATTTTCCTCTGCGAAACCTCTGAGCGACAACGGTTCTGCAACTTATGTAGAACCTATGTTTAATGTATTACCTGCAAATGTGTATCAAACGAACATGGATCGAAAAGGGAATTGGTCTGAGGTCTCTGGG
>JBEGMB010000019.1:0-2903 GCA_041183245.1 Bacteroidota bacterium | reverse complement strand
TGCGCCGCCAATAGCAGTACCATTAGAATTCGAGGCATTTGTATTACTGTACCATTGATACGTTATCGCGCTACCATTCGGACTTGTAGCAGAAACACTTAATGCATTTGCAGCACTGTTTATGCAAAGGTTTTGTGCGGTAGTTGAAGGTTGTGTATTGATGGTTGGACCCACAACAACGGCCACCATGGGCGCGCGAACCAATAATTGAAAATAGGCACCATTTGGGATTTCCCCTGCGCTAGTCTTAATTTGTTGCATGTTAAAGAATGGAATCCAATGGATCCCATCTCCATTGTTTCCTGCGTGAAAGAAGTTTGAGTGAAGTCCATAAGCGGTCGTGTTTCCAAAATTGGTGAATTGGGTAGCAAGCGTATTGGTTCCGGTCCAGTTCGCCCCATTATCCGTATTGTCGGCGGGTACAGCCAAAAGGGTTTGGTTGTTTACAATTCGGGTAATAATTCCGGGTCTCGTGTTTTGAACATCCAGTTGACCATTACTGGTGAGTAAACGGGTTACAGTTGCACTTCCGAGTGTGCTCAGCGCGGTAGGGGTAAGAATACCACGTACCGTATTGTTTAACGCGGTAGATTGTGGAAGATTTCCTACACCTGGTCGAAAGTCAATAGCTACTTGTACCCAGCCCCCAACGCGAACGTAGGTGCTAAAACTGGTGCCTGATAATGAGAAATAATAAACACCATCGGTAGCCACATTTTGTGCTTGTCCTAAAGATGTGAATGGTTGTCCTGCACTACCATTTTGCGCATGTGAATTGGTAAGAAAGCCAATAAAGGAAATGAAAAATAAAAGACCTAATAATCGCATAGCAAAGTTTTTGTCGAAATTACAATATCTCTTTTGCGTTAGTTTTTAGCCTTTTGTTAATAGTAATAATATGCGTAATTTAGTAACTTAAAAATTAATAATTTCATGAGTATTCCACTGTTCATACAGGTGATATCAGCTTTCTTTTCTCTCCTTATCGCCATTATAGTTTTACGGAATGTTAAGCGAAATCCCTATTTGAACATATTTATTCTATTGATTTTTACCTTGAATTTGATTCGAATTCCATTCTCGCTAACGTATGAATTGGGATGGCAAACATCATTTCGCGAAATACCCAAGCCCTTTAATATGTTGTTTCTTTCGAATGTGGTGTTTTTCCATTACTATATTCGATCCTTGGTACTAACCGAGAAGCGTTCATTGAGATACTTTTGGATTTCATTTCTTATTCCATTGTTTTTGTTTCTTGTTAATTTGTTGTTTTCTTCCAAGCAAGGATATGAGTTGGTGCTCAAAGGGTTTAATTTTCCAATTATTACAGGCTTTATCGTTTTTTTCTTTTTAAAATCGGTATATATCGTTTACCGTGCCTTCTGGGGTTCATCTAGAAAACTATTGCGTTTTGCAAATTATAAGTTGATCCGAGTATGGGTGTTGATCCTTCTTTCGATGTATGCCTTTGGTTCTATTCGGGTGATGGGAATTTTCGTGCTTGAATTAGTTAACAAACAAGATGAAGTTCCTGTAAGCTATCCATATGCTAGCTCGCTACTGTATCTAAGCATGTTAATCATTCTGTTTATGTATCCAGAGATTTTATATGGACTTCGGCGTGAGAACGTTGTTTTACCCTTGCTTAATTCAAGTGCGTCGAGCAATGGATTTTTGCCTTCCTTTAATTGGCGTATGGAACCCAAACCAATTCACAATAAATTGGACGAATCCTTGGCTCTAAAATTCAATGAGCGCATGGATGAAATTACAAGAAAGCTTGAATCAAAAAAGGCGATGCAAGCGATTGTTAATGATCCTGGCATCAATTCGATTCTTCTTGCGGAAAAACTGGATATACCAAGAACCTACATGCACTTTATATTTAAGTATCATGCAGATTTCACGTTTGTGGAATACCGTTCAAAAATTCGAGTTTTTTACGCCATTTCGAAGATGAAAGAAGATTTTTTAAGTAAAAATACCATGGATGCACTTGCTCGTGAATCTGGATTTTCTTCCTATAATCCCTTTTATGCCGCGTTTAAAACAGAAATGGGGGTGGGACCGAGAGAGGTGTTAGCCCAATTAAAACAAGGTTTGAATCAAGTTCAAGAGCTCTAACTCTAAGGTCTTTCCGTGATCCTTTCCGTACCACCCATGAAGCGATTCGTGCAGCACGTGAAGTTCAACTCCTTGCGCTTTTAATGCGTTAAATAATTCTTGTGCTTCGTGTGTTCTTGGACCCCAAACCATCATATCATTCCCTTGTTCATCTCGAACAATTACTTTAGGTATCCCTTTTCCTCCATTCGTAAGGTATTGCTCAATCAAAGATCCTTGGTCGCGTAGCGATAAAGAATAGCTCGCTGATGGAATATGTTCTAATAATCGAAGCAATACAGGTACACTTTGCGCTGCATCCCCACACCATGGTTCAGTAATTATAATCCAATGCGTAGGCTTAGAAACACGCTGGCTTACCTTGACGAATTCTTCCGAAGCCTTAAACGTTTTATAATTACGGTTAAATCGAACTCGGTTCAGGCTTAGGTAATCAGCATAACTTTCAAGGTAGATTCCTCCTTCAAGTGCCTTGTCCCAATGGGATAAATAATCGTTAAGATTCATAAAATTATATCGGTGGAAACTGTTCAGGGTCAACCTTGGACATCATGTTGTAAATATTTTCTACGATATCATCGATGCTCGGTTTGGAAAAGTAATCTCCGTCGGTTCCGTAAGCAGGACGGTGGTCTTTGGCACTGAGGGTTTGCGGTGCTTCGTCTAATAAGTAGTATCCACCTTGTTCCACTAGAATTTTTTCTAAGATATAAGCGGTAGCTCCGGCGCTTACGTCTTCGTCCACGATGAGTAAACGGTTCGTTTTGCGTAAGGAC
>JBEGMB010000018.1:0-12801 GCA_041183245.1 Bacteroidota bacterium | reverse complement strand
TTCCTGTATTTGCTACAGAGAATATGGTAGGTCACAAGTTAGGCGAATTTTCTCCAACGAGAAACTTCCGCGGGCATGGTGGAAATAAAAAAGATAAAAAACGATAAGATAAATTTTAAGTCATGGGTGCTAGAAAAAGACTAAGGGCTGAGAAGTTGAAAGATGAGAAAAAACAAATTGCGATAGCGCAATTGAATGATTCGAAAATTTCTCCCCGTAAAATGAGAATGGTTGCCGATTTAATTCGCGGAGTTGAAGTGAATAAAGCGCTTAATATTTTAAGCCATAATTCAAAATTTGCTGCGGTTGGGTTAGAAAAGTTACTACGTTCTGCAATCTCCAATTGGGAACAGAAAAACGAAGGCAAAGACCTGAGTGAGGAGAAAGTGTTTGTGAAATCAATCGAAGTTGCTGGAGGAGCAATGTTGAAACGAATTCAACCAGCACCACAAGGCCGTGCACACAGAATTAGAAAAAGATCAAATCATGTTACAATCATCGTTGATGGTGTAAATTCTTAAGAATATGGGACAAAAGACAAATCCAATTGGTAATCGTTTAGGCTACATCCACGGATGGGAATCTAACTGGTATGGTGGTAGAGATTACAAAGATAAAATTGTAGAAGATGATCAAATTCGTAAGTATTTGAACGCTCGTTTAGCTAAAGCGAGCATTGCAAAAATCATCATCGAACGAACACTTAAGCTGGTTACCGTTACGATTAATACCGCTCGTCCGGGTGTGATTATTGGTAAAGGTGGACAAGAAGTAGATAAGCTAAAAGAAGAGCTCAAAAAATTAACGAAGAAAGAGATTCAAATTAATATCTTCGAAGTTAAACGTCCTGAGCTTGACGCACGATTAGTTGCAGATGCTGTGGCTCGTCAACTTGAAGCACGTATCTCATTTCGTCGCGCAATTAAAATGGCAATCGCTGGAACGATGCGTTTAGGTGCAGAAGGAATTAAAATTAAAATATCTGGTCGTTTGAATGGTGCAGAAATGGCACGTTCTGAAATGTACAAAGACGGTCGTACTCCATTACACACCTTCAGAGCAGACATAGACTATGCAGTTTCAGAAGCTCATACAACCTATGGTCGTCTTGGAATCAAAGTATGGATTTGCCGTGGAGAAGTATACGGGAAACGTGACCTTTCACCAAATGTAGGAATGTCATCAGGATCGTCGAATGCTGGAAACAGTGGTTCAGCTTCACCAAAAAGAAAGAAAAAGTAATACGATTAAAAGAGTACTAAAATGTTACAACCAAAAAGAACGAAGTTCAGAAAAGTACAGAAGGGGAGAAACCGAGGTTTAGCACAACGTGGGTCTTCTATAGCTTTTGGATCATTTGGTCTAAAAACGTTAGAGCCAGGATGGATCACCTCTCGTCAAATCGAAGCTTCCCGTATCGCAGTTACGCGTTACATGAAAAGGGAAGGGAAAGTGTGGATCCGAATTTTCCCAGATAAACCAGTTACGGCAAAACCGGCTGAGGTTCGGATGGGTAAAGGTAAGGGTGCATTGAGCCATTGGGTTGCAGTGGTTAAACCGGGTCGAATTATGTTTGAAGCAGATGGTGTTTCTTATGAAATCGCTAAAGAAGCTATGCGTTTAGCAGCGCAAAAACTTCCTGTAAAATGCAAATTCGTAGTTCGTAATGACTTTGTTATACCTGCTTAATCTTAGAAAATGAAGACACAAGATATATCGAAATTATCGCTAGAAGATTTGAATCGTAAACTTACAGAGTTACAGGGTCAAATGATTTCTTTAACCCTTACTCACAAAACAGCTCCAATTGAGAACCCAATGAGAATTAAGAGTTTGAGAAAGACAATCGCGAGATTTAATACTGAATTAACCAAAAGAAACAGCGCAGCATAAGCGCAATAATTGAAGCTTAACATGGAAAAGCGAAATTTAAGAAAAGAAAGAATCGGGATCGTAACAAGTGACAAAATGGATAAGTCTGTTGTTGTGGCTGTAGAGCGTAAGAAGAAACACCCGAAGTATGGTAAGTTCGTTAAAACGACTACAAAATTTGTAGCGCACGACGAGAAGAATGATAGCCATATTGGCGATACAGTGAAAATTATGGAAACGCGTCCCTTAAGTAAAACTAAGAACTGGCGCCTAGTAGAAATTGTTGAAAGAGCGAAATAACCTGAGAAATGATACAAACAGAATCAAGATTATCAGTTGCTGATAATTCCGGCGCAAAAGAGGTACTCTGCATTAGAGTGTTAGGTGGTACTCGCAGAAGATATGCTTCTGTAGGTGACAAGATTGTTGTTGCTGTGAAAAGTGCAATGCCAACTGGTGCAGTGAAAAAAGGTTCAGTTGCAACTGCTGTAGTAGTGCGCACGAAAAAAGAAATCCGCAGACCAGATGGTTCATACATCCGCTTCGATGATAATGCATGCGTTATTTTGAATCAAGCAGGTGAGATGCGAGGAACTCGTATTTTCGGACCTGTGGCAAGAGAATTACGTGAGAATAATTATATGAAAATCGTTTCATTAGCACCTGAGGTGTTGTAATTTAAAGAGATATGCAAACGAAGTTAAAAATAAAAGTAGGAGACCTAGTGAAAGTCATCAGCGGTGACTCTAAAGGTCAAGAAGGTAAGATTACCTCAATAAGCCGTACGAAAATGCGTGCAACGGTTGAAGGCGTTAACCTTGTGAAACGTCACACTAAACCAAGTGCATCTAATCCACAAGGTGGAATCGAGGAAAAAGAAGGAACAATTCATGTATCTAATCTGATGCTGGTTGTTGCTGGTCAAGCAACACGAGTAGGTAGAAAAGAAAATGATAAAGGTAAATTAGTACGTTTTTCAAAGAAATCAGGGGAGGTGATTAAATAATGAGTTATACACCACGACTTAAAGAAAAGTATCAAGCTGTAATCATTAAAGATTTAACAGAACAGTTTGGATATAAATCAACTATGCGAGTTCCTAAATTGACCAAAATTGTGTTGAGTCAAGGGATGGGCGACGCTGTAGCTGACAAAAAATTAATTGAAAATGCAGCAGCTGATTTGTCAAGAATCGCTGGTCAGAAAGCAATTACTACAAATTCCAAAAAGGACATTTCTAACTTCAAACTTAGAAAAGGTATGCCGATTGGAACGAAGGTAACCTTACGAGGAGATCGCATGTATGATTTCTTGGATCGTCTACTTTCAGTTTCATTGCCGCGAACTCGAGATTTCCGTGGAATTAACCCGAAAGGATTTGACGGACGAGGTAATTTCAATTTAGGAATTAAAGAACACATTATTTTTCCAGAGATTGATATCGATAAAGTAAACAAAATTCTTGGTATGGACATTACGTTTGTTACCACAGCAGAGAGTGATGAAGAAGCGAAAGCATTGTTAGACGCATTTGGGTTTCCATTTGCAAAAAAATAATAAGAAATGGCAAAAGAATCAATGAAAGCGCGTGAGCGCAAAAGAGAACGGATGGTAGCACGATATGCTAAAAAACGTGAACAATTGACCAAGGTTTTGAAATCTACTTCAACAGACGAAGAAGTGATAAATCAAAAATGGGATGCAATGATGGCGTTACAAAAGATTCCTGCGAATTCATCTAAAATCAGACTACATAACCGTTGTGGTTTAACAGGTCGTCCTCGTGGTTACATGCGTCATTTTGGAATTTCAAGGGTGACTTTCAGAGAAATGGCTTTGGCGGGAAAAATCCCAGGAGTTCGTAAAGCAAGTTGGTAATATTATAAAGTTTAAAAAGAAATGACTACAGATCCAATCGCAGATTTTTTAACCCGTATACGCAACGCAAGTGCTGCTGGGTTGAAAATGGTTGAAATTCCAAGTTCAAACACAAAACGTGCAATGACACAAATTTTGTTTGATCAAGGTTACATTCTTAACTATAAGTTTGAGGATGACAACAAACAGGGTATCATTAAAATTGCATTGAAATACAATATGTCTACGCGTATTCCTGCAATTACCAAATTACAACGAATCTCTAAGCCAGGGTTGAGAAAATATGCCGGTTCCGAAGAACTTCCGCGTGTATTAAACGGACTTGGTATCGCCATGATCTCTACATCCAAAGGTGTGATTACAGATAAAGAGGCACGCAAGTTGAATGTTGGTGGTGAAGTATTGTGTTACGTATATTAAAAATTGAAAGATGTCAAGAATTGGTAAATTGCCCATTACAATCCCTGCAGGTGTAGAATATGCACTGAATGGAAATGTAGTTTCCATCAAAGGAAAGAAAGGGACTTTAACACAAGATATAGATTTGTCAAGTGTTACATTGAGTTTGGAAGATAATATCCTTACGATTACTCGCGCTTCAGAGGCTCCGGATCACCGATCTAAGCATGGTTTATATCGTGCCTTAATCCAAAACATGATTGTTGGGGTTACAGACGGATTCAAAAAAGAAATGGAAATCGTTGGTGTAGGTTATCGTGCAAATGCAAACGGACAATTATTAGAATTGGCGCTTGGGTTTTCGCATCAAATAATCTTTGAAATTCCTAAGGAAGTTGTTTGTACAACGGTAACTGAAAAGGGTAAAGCTCCTGTGGTAACGTTAGAGTCATACGACAAGCAATTGTTAGGTGCAGTTGCAGCGAAGATTCGTAGCTTCAGAAAACCTGAACCGTACAAAGGAAAAGGTATTAAGTTCGTAGGAGAAGAAATTAGAAGAAAATCTGGTAAATCAGCAGGTAAAAAATAATAGGTAAAGTCATGGCACTAAACAAAGTTTTAAGAAGAGCGAAAATCAAACGCAGAATCAGAAAGAAAGTTTTTGGCACCTCTGCTATTCCAAGATTGTCTGTATTTAGAAGTAATAAGCAGATTTATGCTCAGATTATTGATGATACAACAGGTAAAACTCTTGCCTCTGCAGGTTCGTTGAAGAATGATGCAGCTCAAAAAGCAGCAAAACTTGAACAAGCAGCAATGGTTGGAAAAATGATTGCTGAAAATGCTACGAAAGCGGGTATTCAAGCGGTAGTGTTTGATCGTAATGGTTATTTATATCACGGAAGAGTGAAATCACTTGCTGATTCGGCTCGAGAAAGTGGACTTAAATTTTAATAAGAATGAGTACGCAACAAAATTTAAACAGAGTAAAATCGGCAGACATCGAGTTAAAAGATAAACTCGTTGCCGTGAACCGTGTAACTAAAGTAACCAAAGGTGGAAGAACCTTCAGTTTTTCAGCAATCGTGGTGGTTGGAGATGAGAACGGTGTAGTTGGTCATGGACTTGGAAAAGCAAAAGAAGTAACAGAAGCCATTACCAAAGGAATTGATGATGCGAAAAAGAATCTGATTCGCGTTCCAATTCGTAAAGGAACTGTGCCCCACACGCAAAAAGGAAAATACGGTGGTGCTGAGGTTTTATTGAAACCAGCTACAAATGGTACCGGTGTAATTGCGGGTGGTGCGATGCGCGCAGTGCTAGAATCTGTTGGTATACACAACGTATTAGCAAAATCTCAAGGGTCTTCGAATCCACACAATGTGGTAAAAGCTACAATGGATGCGCTTTCAAAAATGCGTGATGCAGCAGCTGTTGCTCGTCAGCGTGGAATTGACCTTAATAAAGTATTTAACGGGTAATTTTTCAAACAATGAGTGTAATTAAGATCAAACAAGTAAGAAGTGCCATTAAACGTCCAGCTGATCAAAAAGCTACGATTAAAGCATTAGGTTTTAAACGTCTAAATCATGTGGTTGAAAAAGAAGGAACTCCGCAGATTTTGGGCATGATAAATAAGGTAAAGCACCTTATTCAAATCGTTGATTAATAAGATAATAACTTAGAAATGGGTTTACATGATTTAACACCGGCCGCTGGATCGGTTAAAAGTGAAAAAAGAATAGGTAGAGGACAAGGATCAGGTCGCGGTGGAACATCAACACGTGGTCACAAAGGAGCTAAGTCTCGTTCTGGTTATTCGAAAAAGATAGGTTTCGAAGGGGGCCAAATGCCTTTGCAAAGACGAGTGCCTAAATTTGGTTTCAAAAACATTAACAGAGTTGAATACAAGGCTATAAATCTTGATTCTCTTCAAATGTTGGCCGAAACTAAAGGAATTTCAGAATTCAATTTAGATACTTTCTTGGATAATGGATTGATCTCTGGTACCAAGTTGGTAAAAATTCTAGGTCGCGGCGAATTAAAGGCGGCAGTTAAAGTAACTGCCCATCATTTTTCTGCAACAGCAACAGCAGCAATCGAAGCAGCAGGGGGTAGTGTTACCAAAATTTGATAATAAATCGAAATGAAAAGATTCATAACCAATCTGAAAAACATTTGGAACGTAGTTGAACTTCGTCAACGAATCCTATTAACCTTAGGGTTGGTGCTTGCATACCGGATTGGCTCGTTTGTAATTCTTCCAGGAATTAACTACAGTGTTTTGGAAAGTGCCTCAGCAGGTGGTTCTGAAACGCAAAAAGGAATTGAGAACTTATTGTCTCTTTTCTCTGGTGGTGGTTTTACAAATGCGTCTATTATGGCCTTAGGTATAATGCCTTACATTTCAGCAAGTATCATCATGCAGTTGTTAGGAATGGCTGTTCCGGCCGTTCAAAAACTGCAAAACGAAGGAGAATCTGGACGTAAAGTAATTAATAATTATACCCGAATCCTTACCATCGTGATATGTGCGCTTCAAGCACCGTCTTACTTGAAAATGTATGTAGAACAGAAAGGTGCATTACCTGACGATCCATCTACATTTTGGTGGGCACAAACCATAATTATATTAGTTGCTGGTTCCATGTTCGCCGTATGGTTAGGGGAGCGTATTACAGAGAAAGGAATTGGCAATGGAATCTCATTGTTAATCGCTGTAGGTATTTTATCCCGACTTCCAGGAGCTTTCATTGCAGAGGTTGGAAAATCTTTCGAAGGAGGAAACCTTATTAAGTTAGTATTAGAAGTTATCGTATTAATGCTAATTATTTTAAGTGTTATTCTGATTGTACAAGGAGTACGAAGAGTTCCACTTAACACAGCAAAAGGTGTGGTTGGAAATCGCGCAGTAGAAGCACAGCAAACAAGAAATTACCTTCCATTAAAGGTTAATGCGAGTGGCGTAATGCCGATTATTTTTGCTCAGGCAATACTTACGATTCCAATGACTATATTTTTAAGCGCGAGTGATTCCAAAGGTGGAGGAGGTATCGTTCAACGTATATTGAGCGATCCCTACGGTTTGTGGTACAATGTTATCCTAGTTGTGATGATTGTAGTGTTTACTTATTTTTATACTGCCATTATGATTAATCCACGTAAGATTGCGGATGATTTGAAGCGAAGTGGTGGGTTTGTTCCTGGGGTAAGACCGGGTGATGACACTGCGCATCATATTGATGATTTAGTAACACGAATTACCTTTCCAGGTTCCTTATTCTTAGCAGCGATTGCTATCATCCCTGCGATTGCTAAAATAGCCGGTGTAAACGATTCGTTTGCAATGTTTTTTGGTGGAACGTCACTATTAATTATGGTAGGTGTGGTTTTAGATACCTTACAACAAATTGAAACGTATTTATTGAACCGCCACATGGATTCATTAATGGGTGACACAAAGGTGAGAGGAAGAAGAGGAGCTAACGAATTATCAGGATTTTAAGAAATGGCAAAACAATCATCCATAGAACAAGACGGTACTATTTTGGAAGCATTACCCAATGCGATGTTCCGTGTTGAACTTCAAAATGGACACGTGATTACTGCGCATATCTCTGGTAAAATGAGAATGTTTTACATAAAAATTCTCCCAGGAGATCGAGTTAAGGTAGAAATGTCACCATATGATTTAACAAAAGGTAGAATTTCATTTAGATATAAATAATTAATACATAGAAAATGAAGGTTAGAGCATCTGTTAAAAAGCGAACTGCGGATTGCAAAATTGTAAAGCGAAAAGGAAGGGTTTATGTGATCAACAAAAAGAACCCGAAGTTAAAACAACGTCAAGGATAAAATAAGATATATGGCACGTATTGCAGGTATAGATTTACCAAAAAACAAAAGAGGAGTTATCGGATTAACCTACATCTATGGGATTGGACGTAGTACTTCTAAAAAAATTCTAAACGATAACGGAATTGACGAAAACGTAAAGGTTCAAGACTGGAATGATGACCAGTTGTCGGCGATTCGTAATTCAGTGAACGAAGTTAAAACGGAAGGTCAGTTGCGTTCTGAAATTCAATTAAACATTAAGCGATTAATGGATATTGGTTGCTATCGTGGTATCCGTCACCGTTCAGGTTTACCCCTACGTGGTCAGCATACTAAGAACAATTCTAGAACAAGAAAAGGTAAGAGAAAAACTGTTGCCAACAAGAAAAAGGTAACTAAATAATAAGTAAGAACATGGCAAAATCCAATCAAAAGAAGAAGAAAAATGTCAAGGTTGAGGCCGCTGGTGAAGCACATATCCAAGCAAGTTTCAACAACATTATTGTTTCCTTGACAAACAACGCCGGACAAGTGATCTCTTGGTCATCTGCTGGTAAAATGGGCTTCAAAGGTTCTAAAAAGAACACCCCGTATGCCGCTCAGCTAGCCGCTGAAGACGCAGCGAAAGAAGCACATGACTTCGGACTACGTAGAGTTCGTGTTTTTGTGAAAGGACCAGGGGCTGGGCGTGAGTCAGCGATCCGTTCACTTCACAATTCAGGAATTGAAGTAACTGAAATTATTGATGTGACACCACTACCGCACAACGGTTGTCGTCCACCAAAGAAAAGAAGAGTATAATTTTATTTAACCAGTCATCGAAGGAAAATGCCTTAATTCATGACTAAAAATTAATAACAATGGCAAGATATAGAGGTCCTAAATCAAAAATCGCTCGTCGATTCAGAGATCCAATTTTTGGTCCTGATAAAGCACTTGAGCGTAGAAGTTATGGTCCCGGACAACACGGGCCGTCTAAACGTAGAGGAGGAAAACAATCTGAATACGCAATTCAGTTGGGTGAGAAACAAAAAGCTAAATATACCTATGGTATTTTAGAACGTCAATTCGCTAACATGTTTGAGAAAGCCTCTCGAATGAAAGGAATTACAGGTGAGAACTTACTTCAATTATGTGAATCTCGTCTAGATAATATGGTGTTCCGTTTAGGAATTGCACCGTCCAGAAGAGCTGCTCGTCAGTTAGTGGGTCACCGTCACATTACTGTGAATGGAGAAATTGTAAACGTTCCTTCGTTTCACGTTCGGCCAGGGGATACCGTAAGTGTGCGTGAAAAATCTAAATCGCTTGAAGCGGTTGTTTCTTCATTAAACTCGATTAACAAAAGATTAGATTGGATTGATTGGGATGGAGCAACCATGACAGGTAAATTGATTAACATGCCTTCTCGTGATATGATCCCTGAAAACATCAAAGAACAACTAATCGTCGAATTGTATTCTAAATAATTTTTAATTTCAGCAATGGCAATACTTAATTTTCAAAAACCGGATAAAGTTGTAATGCTCCAATCGGATGCGTTTAATGGAGAATTTGAATTTCGCCCACTTGAACCAGGCTATGGCATTACAATCGGTAACTCGCTAAGAAGAATTCTTTTATCTTCTCTAGAAGGGTTTGCAATTTCCTCTATTCGAATAGAGGGCGTTGATCATGAGTTTAGCACCATGAAAGGAGTGGTTGAAGATGTGACAGAAATGATCCTTAGTTTGAAACAAGTTCGATTTAAACAACAAATTGATTCTGTGGATAATGAAACGGTAATTGTTTCTATTACTGGACAAAATACCTTAACAGCAGGTGATATCGGTAAGTTTACAAATGGATTTCAAGTGTTAAATCCAGACTTAGTGATTTGTAATATGGAACCTTCTGTGAAGTTAGAGATGGAACTTACAATCATTAAAGGACGTGGGTACTATCCATCAGAGGAGAATAAACTAGAAGACGCTCCATTTGGTACGATATTTATTGATTCAATCTTTACTCCGATTAAAAATGTTCAATATACGATTGAAAACTATCGTGTAGAGCAAAAAACGGATTTCGAGAAATTGGTACTTAATATTACCACAGATGGTTCAGTTCATCCGAAAGAAGCCTTGAAGGAAGCAGCTAAAATTTTGATTCAACACTTTATGTTATTCTCTGATGAGCGAATCACATTGGATAATGAAATGAAAACTGAAACTGAGGAGTTTGATGAAAGCTCGCTTCACATGCGTCAATTGCTTAAAACGAAATTGGTCGATATGGACTTGTCTGTTCGTGCCTTGAATTGTTTAAAGGCAGCTGAAGTTGACACCCTTGGTGATTTGGTTTCTTTCGCGAAATCAGATTTATTGAAATTCCGAAATTTCGGTAAGAAATCTCTTACAGAATTAGAAGACCTTGTCGATAATAAAGGACTTACTTTTGGAATGAATGTAGCAAAGTATAAATTAGACAAAGACTAGTCGCAAAGACCTGAGAGATGAGACACGGAAATAAATTAAACCATCTAGGAAGAAAATCAGCCCACAGAAAGGCTATGATTTCGAATATGGCTTGTTCATTGATTCAACATAAACGAATCAATACAACCCTTGCTAAAGCAAAGGCGCTACGCGTTTTTGTTGAGCCGATTCTTACAAAATCAAAAACGGATTCTACGCATTCACGTCGGGTAGTATTCTCTTATTTACAAAATAAGGAAGTTGTTACCGAATTATTTAGAGACATTGCACCTAAAATCGCTGAGCGTAATGGTGGATATACTCGAATCATTCGTACAGGATACCGCTTAGGTGATAATGCTGAAATGTGTATGATTGAATTAGTTGATTTTAATGAAATCTACAACACAGATCGTACGAAGAAAACTACACGCCGCTCACGTCGTGGTGGATCAAGTGTAACCAAAGAAACTGTAGCGGTTGATTCAACTCCAACAGATACTGCGGCTGAAGCTGTAGTTGAAGATGCGATAATAATCGATGAGGCACCAGTAGCAGAAGAAGCTCCTGTAGCAGAAGAAGCACCAGTAGCAGAAGAAGCACCAGCAGCAGAAGAAGCACCAGCAGCAGAAGAAGCTCCTGTAGCTGAAGAAGCGCCAGCAGCTGAAGAAGCACCAGATGCTACAGAACCTACATCAGATGATTCTTCTGAAGAAGAATCAAAAGAGGCATAAGCTATTCACACATGTTGATAAAAAAAGACGGCTTTTAGTCGTCTTTTTTGTTTTATACAGGTGCTGCTTCGTTTGAAGCGATTAATTTTGTCAAAATAATTCCATGACAAATTCACAACCCGCAATTTTAGTATTACAAGACGGTACCGTTTTTAAAGGTACAGCCATAGGTGCCAAAGGAACTGCAAGCGGTGAAATAGCATTTAATACGGGGATGACCGGTTACCAAGAGGTATTTACTGATCCATCATATTTTGGACAGCTTTTGGTAATGACTACCGCACACATTGGTAATTATGGCGTTCATAAAACTGAAGTTGAATCAGATCAAGTGATGATCTCAGGTTTAATTACAAAAAAGTTTTCTAATGGCTTTTCACGGCCTTCAGGATATTCGTCTTTACAGGAATTATTCGAGTCACAAAATAAAGTTGGTATTGCAGATGTTGATACACGAGCATTAGTTCGGCATATCCGAAGCGAAGGAGCTATGAATGCGATAATTTCTTCTGAAAATTTGAATATTGAAGAACTTAAAAATAAGTTAGCTACTATTCCAGAAATGAACGGGCTCGAATTATCTTCGAAGGTTGCTACTACAGAAGCGTACGACGTATTTCCTGAAAATTCAGATGCTCGATTTAGAGTGGCCTTATTAGATTTTGGTGTAAAAAAGAACATCATTCGTTGCCTTACAGATCGTGGATGTCATGTGCGTGTTTTTCCATTATCAGCTACACTGGATGAAATTAATTCGTTTAATCCAGACGGGTATATGCTTTCTAATGGTCCTGGAGATCCATCTGCTATGCCGAATTCAATTTCCTTAGTGAAAAATATAGTAGCCTTGAATCGTCCCGTATTTGGTATATGTTTAGGACATCAAATTTTGGGATTAAGTCAGGGCTTAAAAACCGAGAAAATGTTCAATGGACATCGAGGTATAAATCATCCAATAAAAAACCTGCTTACAGGGAAAGGAGAAATCACTTCTCAAAATCACGGTTTTGTTATAACAAAAGAAAGCATTGACGCTCAAACTGAAATTGAGATTACGCATGTTCACCTGAATGACCACACAATTGCTGGAATAGCCATGAAAAATAAACCAGTTTTTTCAGTACAATATCATCCGGAGGCATCGGCTGGACCCCATGACTCAAGATATCTATTTGATCAATTTATAAATCAACTTAACTAATCCATTTCATGAGTTTTATAGCTAACGTTTTTGCGCGACAAATTTTAGATTCACGCGGTAATCCAACCATAGAAGTTGATGTTATTACCTCGTCTGGTGTTTTAGGAAGAGCAGCTGTTCCCTCAGGAGCCTCAACCGGAGCGCATGAGGCGGTTGAATTAAGAGATAACGACCCTAATGTATATTTAGGTAAGGGCGTATTGAATGCAGTTTCACATGTAAACACGGTGATTAACGAGGCGCTTCAAGGTGTCGATGTATTTAATCAGAAAGGCATAGATTCTCTTTTGATCAAATTGGATGGAACCTCAAACAAGGCAAAATTGGGGGCTAACGCGATTCTTGGAACTTCCCTAGCAGTAGCAAAGGCAGCAGCAATAGAGGCAGATTTGAGTTTGTATCGCTATGTAGGCGGTGTAGG
>JBEGMB010000017.1:0-10158 GCA_041183245.1 Bacteroidota bacterium | reverse complement strand
GATTTTAAGTCCGGCGTGTCTACCAATTCCACCACTCGAGCAATCCTGAGCGAGAAACGGGATTCGAACCCGCGACTTCAACCTTGGCAAGGTTGCGCTCTACCAACTGAGCTATTCTCGCCTATACACCAGTTAACTATTTATTAACCTGTTGTGCGTTGCAAATGTACAAAAAACAATTTTTTATCCAAAATGGATTTTATCCTCCCGTGAGTTTTTTTATCTCATGAAGTTTCATCAAGGCTTCAACCGGAGTTAATACATTGATATCTATAGCCAATAGGGTTTCATGTATTTGTTCTAGGACCGGGTCATTTAACTGAAAAAAACTCAGTTGCATGGGGGTGTCGTTGGTGTTTTTGAGCGTTTTTTTCTTTTGGTTGCTGCTTGTTTGACCCACTTGTTGGTGGCTATTTTCTAATTCTTTAAGAACGTGTTCGGCTCGTGAAACCACCCATTCTGGCATTCCAGCTAATTTTGCCACGTGTATACCAAACGAATGTTCACTTCCTCCCGCAACTAATTTTCTAAGAAATAAAATATTCTTTCCTAATTCTTTAACGGCAATGGAATAGTTTTTTATTCGCTCAAATCTCCCCGCCATTTCATTTAATTCATGGTAGTGGGTAGCGAAAAGTGTTTTTGGCCGATGTTTTTTGTTTTCATGAAGGTATTCGGTAATCGACCAAGCAATAGAAATTCCATCATAGGTACTCGTTCCCCGGCCGATTTCATCAAGAATAACAAGACTGCGTTCAGACAGGTTATTTAAAATGCTTGCCGTTTCGTTCATCTCTACCATAAAGGTGGATTCTCCTGCAGATAAATTATCTGATGCACCAACACGGGTAAATACTTTATCAATCAACCCAATCGTTGCTTTTTTTGCGGGCACAAAGGATCCGATCTGCGCTAAGATTACGATTAGTGCAGTTTGACGTAATACAGCACTCTTTCCACTCATATTGGGACCCGTTATCATCATGATTTGTTGGTCATCATTGGACAAAAACAAGTCGTTAGCAACATATATTTCACCGCTCTTTAGTTGTTTTTCAATGACTGGGTGTCGGCCTTCTTCGATGTGAATCACCAAAGAATCGTTTACTTCAGGCAAACAATATTGCTGTTCCTTGGCTAAAATGGCAAAACTACTAAGCACATCAAGACGGGCTAAGGTTGTTGCATTTTGTTGAATTACAGCTACATGTGTTGCCAGGGACGCTAATAATTCTTGATAAAGACGTTGTTCAATGGCCAAGATTTTAGCCTCTGCACCTAATATTTTTTCCTCATATTCTTTTAATTCTTGGGTAATGTATCGTTCGGCATTCACCAGGGTTTGGCGTCTTATCCACTCTGAAGGCACCTTGTCTTTGTGCGTGTTTCTTACTTCAATGTAATACCCAAAAACATTATTAAACGCGATTTTTAAGCTGGTGATCCCGGTTTTTTCCGCCTCGCGATCTTGTAGTTCTTGTAAATACTGCTTTCCATTATTTGAAATATTGCGTAACTCATCAAGTTCTCTACTAACTCCCGCTTTAATTACGTCGCCCTTGCCTATAGCAATGGCTGGTGCAGGATCAATCGTTTCGTCTATTTGTTTAAGCAATTCGCCGCAGGCCTGAAAGGAGTTAGAAAGTTCACAGATCATTGTGTTTTCTTTTCCTTCATTTAAGTTTCGTTTAATTGGCTCAATTAACTCGAGGCTACGGTGTATGTGTCTAATTTCGCGCGGATTAACTTTTCCCACCGCCACTTTTGAAATGAGGCGTTCAAGATCACCACATTGGGCTAAGTGCTCACGAATTGTTTCGCAAGGCCGTTCATTAGAAGCAAACCAAGCCACGGCACCATTTCTTGCATGAATTTCATTGAGATTGGTGAGTGGTAAGAGCAGCCAACGTTTTAATAAACGTCCTCCCATCGCCGTTAAGGTATAGTCAATTACGTCAAGTAAGGTTTTTGCTCGTTCATGCTGCGGGTAAACCAATTCCAAATTCTTGATCGTAAATCGGTCAAGCCAAAGGTGTTCTTTTTCTTCAATGCGCGCGATGGAGCGAATGTGATGTAACGCTTGCAGTTGGTTCTCCTTTACGTAGTGGAGTGCAGCAGATGCAGCAATGATGCCATTAGTATAATCCGCAACACCGAATCCAGCTAAGTTTTTTGTTCCAAAGTGCGTTGCTAAATGATCATCAGCAAAATCAGTAGTAAAAACCCAATCGTCTAAGCGATAAAAACAATCAATCGTGAATTGAAGCGCCCGAAAGTCATCTTGTTTTTGCTTTTGATATACAATTTCAGCCGGATTGAATACGGATAAGAGTTTCTCAACCCGCTGTATGCTTCCTTCTCCCAAAAGAAATTCACCTGTAGATACGTCTAAAAATGCAACGCCTACAGCATGTTTTCCAAAATGAATTGCCGCAAGAAAGTTGTTGCTTTTTTGTGTTAAAACCTGGTCGTTAAATGCAACTCCAGGCGTCACTAATTCCGTTACCCCTCGCTTTACAATGGTTTTTGTCATTTTGGGGTCTTCCAATTGGTCACAAACTGCAACGCGTTGTCCAGCTCTAACTAACTTGGGTAAATAGGTTTCTAAGGAATGGTGTGGAAATCCTGCCAAATCGATTTCTGCTGCCGCCCCATTCTTCCGCTTAGTTAGGACAATCCCAAGAATACGAGAAGTTTTTACCGCATCCTCACCAAAGGTTTCATAGAAATCTCCAACACGAAAAAGCAACAAAGCACCGGGGTGTTTTGCTTTAATTTGATGATATTGTTTCATCAACGGGGTTTCTTCGCTGGAAGTAGATTTCGCCAAATGAGTTAGATTTCGGAATTTAGCATCTAAATTAGGTTGAGTTAACCGAATATCAAAATTAACGGCAAAGGACTTTTCAACATGAATAAGAAACTTAAACTTTGGGAATTAAACAGGCTATCTCCGGAAGAATTTTCAAAACAAGAAAAGTTGCCCGTCGTGGTGGTGTTAGATGATATCAGGTCTTTCGAGAATGTTGGATCCGTTTTTAGAACCTCAGACGCCTTTGGTATACAAGAGATAATTTTGTGTGGAATCACACCGACACCCCCTCACCGTGAAATTCATCGAACCGCATTGGGCGCCACAGAAACGGTTAATTGGAGCCATGCTTCCAACGCCTTGGAGGCCATTCTGAAACTAAAAATTGCGGGGTATACAATTTATGCGTTAGAACAAGCAGAGAAAACCATACCGCTTCAGCATTTAAAAAACAGCATTGATTCGCGAATTGCACTCGTATTTGGCAACGAAGTGAACGGTGTAAATCAAGACGTTATTGACCACTGTGATGGTGTTATTGAAATCCCTCAGTTTGGAACTAAACACAGTTTAAATGTAAGTGTATGTGTTGGTGTGGTATTATGGGAGTGTGCAACCTTAATGAATCCCGCGCTAAAGGGGGATTAGCGATAAAATCCCATTTCTTTAATCATCCGTTCTACCACTTCCGGCACCATGTATTTTATGCTTTTTTGCTGTTTAATCAAGGCTCTAATTTGACTAGAAGATAATTCTAGTGCAGGCACATCTGATAAATATTCAATGTTTCCGTCCGTTGACTTTTCGTCTTTGCTCACGGATTCATCCGCTTGAATGCTTCGAGGATATACTAAGATTCTAAAATTAGAGAGAATAAATTCGGCGTTATACCAGGTTTTTATCCCCCTTAAATTATCTTCACCAACAATCAAAGAGAAGGCATGCTCACTATGTTTTTCTCTTAAATGAGTAAGGGTAATGGCGGTATAGTTGGGTTGGGCGAGGTGGAATTCAATGTCAGAAGCACGAAATTTTAAGTTGTCATGAATCGCATCTCTCACCATGTTTAACCGGTGATGGTCCGCTAATAAATTTGCTTTTTTTTTGGTAGGGTTATGTGGTGTAACTACAAACCAGATTTGATCTAAATCTGTTTCATTCATTATCCCTTCGGCCAACATAAGATGCCCCGTATGAATGGGGTTGAACGAACCAAAAAACAAGCCTATTTTCATGAGGATATAAACCGGGTTACTTGTGTTTTTGCGGCAGATACTGCTTTTTCTAAGTCGTCATTGAGAATACAAACATCGAATGATTCTGCTTGTGAAAGCTCCCAAGCCGACTTCTTAATTCTAAGGGCTATTCGTTCTTCGCTTTCTGTTTCCCTAGCGCGCAGTCTTTTTTCAAGAATCTCAAGACTCGGAGGTTTGATAAAAACAGAGAGCGTATGTTCTTTGAATAAGGCTTTCAAATTTATGCCACCCACCACATCTACATCGAAAATAATCACCTTGCCGTCATCCCATAAGCGCTGAACTTCTCGCCTTAAGGTTCCATAATAATGATCGGTATATACTTCTTCCCATTCAATGAACTCTTGGTTTTCGATGGCTTTTTTAAAGCCCTCCACACCGAGAAAATAATAGTCTTTACCCTCTTGTTCCAACGGCCGTGCACTTCTGGAGCATGCTGAAATCGAGAAGGCCAATGCCGGTATTTCTGTCATCAATCGGTGCACAATGGTTGTTTTTCCTGCGCCGGAAGGGGCAGAGACTATAATTGACTTTCCAAGGCGTATGGGATTAGAGGACATTTTGAACTTGTTCTTTGATTTTTTCCAGGTGATTTTTCATTTCTACAATCATTCGCTGCATCATCGCATGATTACTTTTACTGCCCAGTGTGTTGATTTCTCTTCCCATTTCCTGTACTATAAAACCAAGTTTTTTTCCGCTTGATTCATTGGACGCCATGGTTTCTCTAAAATAAGTGACGTGACTTCTCAATCTAATTTTTTCCTCTGAAACATCAAGCTTGTCCATATAAAACAAGAGCTCTTGCTCTACCCGACTTTGAATGTCTTGATTGGCGATTTCTTTTACTGCCTGTTCTAATCGTGTTCTAGCGGCTAATATCCGTTCTTTTTCAAAGGGCTCAAGTTGTGATACCAAGGTTTCAATTTGAAGTAATGAAGATTCTAAATCATCCATTAGGGTCTTGCCCTCTGTCTTTCTAAATCCTAGCGTTGATTGAATAGCCTCACGTAATAAGGCGAGAATAAACTCCTGTTCACCCGCCGAAATCTCATCCGAGGGTTGTTTGATTACACCGGGTAATGAGGTAAGCGTTCCAACCCATTCCGCGGGCTCAAGCGATTCCTCGCTTAGTAGGTGTTTAATGTCCGCTATATATGCTTTTGCAAGGGCAAAATCCACATTACTGATTTTTGTGTTTGGGTTGTCTTCAAGGTATAACCCCACATCAATTTTACCGCGCTCTAAGGATTGTCCGATTTCAGTTCTAATAATTGATTCAATGCTGCGGAAAGCAGAAGGAACTTTTACGGTTAGGTCTAAGCCTTTTCCATTGAGTGAGCGGATTTCAATGGATCGCTTCTTTCCTTCAAACACCCCGCTACTTTTTCCAAAACCCGTCATTGACCACATAGTGCTTCTTTTTTTTCAAAGGTAGGAATTAGAATATATATGCTATTCATCCGCTTGGAGTAATTTTAACAATAAACGTTCTGTTTCTTCTTGCAGCGATGTATAAAAAACACCGGTGGCTGGCCCATCAAATCCGGAATTCACCTGGACAATTCGGCCTTTTTTATCAAGAAAAATAGTGGTCGGAAAAGAGAAAACACCATTCAGCTGATTAAAAACAGCATGCGCATCCTTAGTAGAAGCTCCACCACCTAAGTATAGGGGATAAGTAAAGCCCATTTTTTTGTGATATTTCTTCAACCGTGCAATGCGGTCTTTATCTGAGTTGCCATTTTCAAATCCAATTCCAATAAAACGAATGTCCTTAAAAGTGCTCTTTTGACTTAATTCAATGAAATATTTACTTTCATCTAGGCAATTCGGACACCACGTCCCCATAAGTTGAATTACGGTTGGTTTTCCACGAAAGAACTCGGTGTCTAGGTTTTTTTCTTTTCCCCGGTTGGTTTTTACAGTAATATTTAATGCCGCTAAGGCTTCGGTCGGCCAGCTTATGGCGTTGGGTGGCGTCTGGGTGGCCTTGGGGTTTAATACGCCGGTCCACGTTGCATGATATTTACTTCCTGAATAGAAGTTTCCACGCATTACGGTAGAGTCATCCGCATCCATAGCAGCTTCAAATAAATAGGCATGCACCCCATCAAAGCAGCTCAGCTTCATCTTTCCATTAAAAACCCCGCCAGATAAATACCGGTAATCGCCAGTTTCTGTGCGGAATGTCCCGTCTATTTTACTGCCTTGTTGTTTAAATATTCCAATCGCCTGAGCGTCGCCTTCGGAATCCGTAAAAATCACGTCATAGGTTCCTTCGAATGTCGTACCAACGAGGTCTAAGGGTAAATCAAATCGGGGGTCTGTACCTTCCGCAACGTGATAAAACATGAAGGGAGATGAAGTGGCATTCAATTTATTTAAATTGATCCATCGTCCGCTTAAGGTTTGCTTATGAAAGTTGATTTTTCCAGCAATTTCAGGGAATTCCATGTAAATAGTATCGTTTTTTTCCGCTAAAAACCGTAAATCGATGCGTTCCTCACCATTATGTATCGAAAGTTTCGGTTGTTTACCCGTGGCATACGATACTTCAAAAGGTATTGATCTTCGATCGTTTAGTTGCAGCACAGCATGATAACGAATTTCCGGATTATCTTGCCCCCAAACAACCGAAGTAACGAGCCAAGAATTAAAAACAAACAAAATTAAAATATGTACCTTTCCCATGTCTATGCAACCTTTATTCTTCAAAAATAGTCAATAGTCGCGAGCCCATGGAAGATGCGTTACTAGTGCAGGAATGTTTAAAAGGGAAACCAAGGGCTCAAAAAGCGTTGTTTGACAAGTTTGCTCCTAAAATGTTGGCTGTTTGTGCGCGGTATATGAAAGACCAAGCAGAAACAGAGGATGTATTTCAGATAGGCATGGTTAAGGTGTTTAATAAACTATCCGACTTTAAAGCGGAAGGTCCGCTCGAAGGGTGGATCCGAAGGATTATGGTAAATAGTTGTCTTGATCAACTTCGAAAGAATCAACGTTTCGTTACCGACAAAAATATAGATGATGTTTCGTATCGCATTGAGGTAAAAGAAGAAATCTCTTCGCAATTAATGGCAGAAGATTTGATTGCGTTGATTCAAAAAATGCCGGCTGGGTATCGTGTAGTATTTAATTTGTTTGCCATCGAAGGGTATTCGCATCAAGAAATTGCTGAACAACTGAATATTTCCGAAAGCACATCAAAATCCCAATATTTAAGAGCTAGAGCTTACTTAAGACAACGTATAGAAGAAAGATAATATGGAAAAAGAGACCTTTGAATCGGTATTGAAAGAAAAACTAGGCAACCACGAATTGCCAGTTAACCCAGCCTTGTGGAAAAGCGTTTCTGCACAAGCGGGCCTTTCTTCCGGAGGCGCCGGTCTTGGTTTTGGCGCTTGGATTGGTATTGCTTCGTGCTTGGTTGCCATCACGGCAGGCTTGTTCTATTTTACAACTTCAAAAAAAGACGTTGTGAATGTATCAGCTAAGAAACAGGAGGAAAAAACTACCGTTAACGAACCTGTAAAAACAGATAACAATGTTATAAACTCCAACGGAGGCACAGCTTATGCTCTTGTTGAACCAGATACTACTGAGCACATAATCTATTGTGGCTTTGGGACGGTTGTAGATGAAAAACCAATAGATATTCTTGATTTACCAACCCACGAACTCGTCTATTTACAAGACAATCAAGAACAAACTTCAACAGAGCTTAGCACCCAAGGTCTTTCGGCTTTACAAAACACCTTAAATACCGAGCTGATTTCTAAAAAAGAAAACTCGGTTGAACAATCACCAGAGAAACCTCAAGCTAAGGCCTTTGTAATGCCGAATGCCATTACTCCGAATGGGGATGGAATCAATGATGTGTTAATGTTAACTACTGAGGGATTAACAGATTTTAATGTCGTCGTTTTGGATGCAGCAAATAAACTTGTTTATTCTTCCACGGATCCCAACTTTAAATGGAATGGATCTTTATTGAATGGTGATCCTGCTCCCGCGGGCACGTATCAGTATTATTTTACGGCTAAAGATGAAAATGGCACGTGGTGTAATCAGTTTTCTTCATTGACTCTCCTTAGATAGGTCTTTTTATTTCTTAGAATTATTGTATATTTGTCACCTCATTATGAGGCCCCGGTGGCGGAACTGGTAGACGCGCTGGATTCAAAATCCTGTTCTTTCGGGAGTGCCGGTTCGATTCCGGCCCGGGGTACTAAACGGGAAGTTTTCGAAAGAAGTCTTTCCGTTTTGTTTTTGACCTCATCTAAAGCCTTGATATTACTGTATATATAGGTGAATGCTTCCTTAAAAATAGGGGTTCGATAATTATTCTTGTCAAAAATCAATTTTTCATCCAATATCGAACCTAAGAGTTTTTGCCTTATTGAAATTGGTGAATTTTCGAAAAGAGAATTTAGGTTTTTAAATAGGAAAACACCAAATTTTAAATGTTCTCTTAAATCTTTTTCTTCAAGATTTAGGTTTGTTTCTACTTCGTTTAACTCTAATAATTTAGAATCTAACCTATGTTTTGTAATTGAATATGCTTCATTATCGATAACATTTTCAATTAACTTATCCATTAATATTGATTCCTTTTTTTCAATTTCTTTTTTTTCCAATTGAACTTTTAAAATTTGATTGTATTTACTTTCCTCTTTAGAATTATAATGGTCTTCAAGTACTAATTCGAATAAATCACAAACCTCTTGAGATGGCTCAATTTGGCTTAATAGGTTACAAAATGCACTATGAGCATCCTTAATATTAAATCGTTCATCACAACCTTTTAAAGTGTTGCAATGATAGTAATAATGTTTTGCTCCAGTTCTACTTGTCGAAGCACTTCCAGTAAGATTTCCCCCACATTTTTTACATTTTAAATAACCTCTTAACGGAAGATTTTTATCAATTTTTTTGGGTTTATGTTTGAGGTTTTTCCTATTGTCAAGAATGTTTTGAACTTTGTTAAACAACTCTATACTTATTAAAGGTTCGTGTAAACCATCTACAACTATTTCTGGTTCATTCTTAAACTTAGGAACTCTTATTTTACCAGCATAAGCAATTTGGCAAAAAATGCGACTTAGGGCACTCTTTTTAAGATTTAGTTCTTTGTATTTATACATTTTTAAAATCTCTTGCTGAGAGTAGTTTCCAGAAGCAAAATCTTGAAATAACTCAGTCATTAATGGAGCAATATTTTTATCTGGAATCATTAGCGTTTTGCCAAATTCGTCCTTTCCAGAAATATAACCTTTAGGTTTGGAATAAATCCAACGTCCTTCCTTTAATGCTCTTCTATTTCCATCTATTACTTTTTCACTTCTAATAAGATTGTCTACCTCTGGCATTCCCAGATATAAGAATAACATCATTTTTTGTGTAGGGTCATCGTGGTCTATCCATTGGTCTATGCTATTAACCTCTATATTGAGATTTTTGAAAGTTTCAATGATCTGTAAAGCCTCCATAGCATTTCTAGAAAATCTATCCCATTTATGAACGAGAAGAAGATCTATTTTATTTTTATTCAGAGTTGCATAGTTAAGTAGTTTAATAAACTCAGGACGATTAAAATTCTTTGCAGAACAGTCTTCCTCAAATTCAATAACATTTAAAATACCGTTTGATGAACAGAATTCTCTTAATCGATGGTTTTGTTCATTTAAACTATTCCCAAAGTCTTTTTGGTCAGTCGTACTAACTCGCCTATATAAAATCGCTCGTTTGCCCTCCAGATTCTTCATTTTTCAATTTATTTGATTCATTTATTATACAAGCAATTTGATATAAAAAATCTCTTATTTTCTCAACTTGCTCTTGAGTATATTTTCTTTCTTTTTTGTTTAGTATTTCATCGCATTTTTTCAGTGAAATCATTATTATTAATAATACACACTGCTGTTGGAGTTATTCCATTTAACAGTGTATCTTCTCGTAATTAGGGGTTATCCCTTCTTTATTTTCTTTTTATTTGAAACTTGAAATGTTGATTTACCAGCAATCTTGTTTTCAACTAATTTTCCAAAAACAAGTATATTCATTAATGCATTGGCTTTGGCTCTATCC
>JBEGMB010000016.1:0-3138 GCA_041183245.1 Bacteroidota bacterium | reverse complement strand
ATTTATTCCTTAGGGGTTACGTTATATTATGCATGCTATGGGCATTCACCTTATGACTCCTCTACGCTTTCTCAGTTCGATATTTTATCTAAAATCGTTCATGAGCCGCTTCCCGAAATGCAAGATCATCCATTTAAAAACCTAATTTTAACCGCGTGTGCCAAGGACAGAGAAAATAGATTTCAATACTGTGAAGAGTGGCTTGAAGGATTCAATTACATCAATCAGTTGTTAATAAGCAGTCCGAACGCGCACATTGCTCAAGTCAAAAACATAACAAACTCGACTTCGGATTCCCCCTCAACATCCATTCCAAGCGTTGATCATTTGGAACAAAGTGCATCCACTGATTTACAGCCAATCCCAAATTCCCAACCTACAATACAAGCTAAAGAAAGACAAGATAATAACATAAAACGGGTAAAGTATAACAACCAAATATGGATGGTAGGAAATTTGGCCCTAACTCATTTCAGGAATGGTGATGCGTTAATTGAAGCCCATTCACAAGAAGATTGGATTAACGCTGGACAGCAAAAAATTCCTGCGTTTTGCAGAGTAAATAATTCTGCAGATAAACAAGAAATTTATGGTTTACTATACAATTGGCACGCTTTAAATGACCCAAGAGGCTTAGCCCCCCAAGGATGGAAAATTCCTTCACGAAAAGATTTTGAAACCTTAATTAGTTCTATTGGAGGGGATAAAAAAGGTGATAAATTGAAAAACCATCTAGGTTGGGTATTAAATAATGGCATACCAACTGAACATTTCAACGCCTCGCCTGCTGGAACTCGCGGTTCAGATGGGGAATTCAAGAAAGAAGGTCAAGTCGCCGCATTTTGGACAACTACGCAAGTGAACCAAATTGAAAGCATAGCCATGATATTAACAGCAAACAACAATCAGATTATATTAACCAATACCGATGTATGTAGAGGATTGAGTATTAGATGTATACAGGAATAGCGTTTTGCTTAGCAACCAAGGTCTTCTAAACCACTACTATAATCATCCGAACCGTAATCATCCGAACTATAATCGTCTGAATTGTAATCATCCGAACTGTAATCATCCGAACTGTAATCTTCTGAACCAAAATCTTCTAAAGAACTGTCATTTAGCGCGTAATCATCGCCTCCAAGTTCATTTTCATCTACCCCATAATCATCAACCAAACTTGATTCATTTTCATCTAAAATATACTCATCCGAATTATCAGCAACATTATCATTAAATCCCATCCCGTTATCGTCATAACCTGGGAACTGATCATTGTTGGCCAAAACATCGTCGCCATCAGCTCCTGTAGCGTCATTCACAGCAATTTCATCCATTGAACCATTTTCTACCGCATCCCAATCAATTCCTTGATATTCCCCCTGATCGGGCTGATTTTCATGATCAACCATTACATCTGGATCATTTTCAAATGATCCTTGATCTTGATCTTCATCATACATATCATCCTCGGGGTAAAAGCTTATATCAGAATCGTCTGTTCCAGAAGTATTCACATCGGATTCTGAACTTGTACTGACCACTGCACCTTGATCAACTATATTACCTTCTGAATCATATACTTCATATTGATCCATCTGTCCATCGTTATTATAATCTTGATAATGCGTAACGCTTTCATTACCATATTCATCAACGGTGTGAACATAAACATCAGATGGCGAAGTTTCTTCAACAGTAGTTCCCGAAGTGTTACCATAAGAATTATTCACCGATTCGTCAGAAAATGTTTCACCAGGTAAATTCTCATTTGGGTCCACATTGGCAACGCTTTCCATACTTGGATCAGGCGTAACAACCTCATCCGAATTATTCCTCATAGATCTAGCTGCGACAGCTCCTGTAGCGGCAACTGCTGCAACGCCAAGCCCTACTTTAAGCGCTACAGACTCCTTGTTAACTTTTTCCTCGCTAACGATTTCCTCGCTGGCAAGTTCTTCATTTGTGATTTCTTCGTTCACAGGTTTCTGAGCATCATTCTCAGCTCGCAAGCGATTTTCCTCATTCATATCTTGAATTATTAAATTGTAATTTTCATTTTTGAACTACCAATATAGTAAAATACATTCATTTTCACACTATATGCTTGGTTTGGCACCAGTCTGTTTTTATTAAAATCAAACGTTCCATTTGTACTTTTTAAATCGACAATGTGAATTTTTAAATTTCCTGATTTAATTGAAAGTTTAATATCGCAATGCTTAGTACTTAAAAAACGATCTTCTTTAAAATCGTTACGCCCAATTAAATTCGAACCTAAATTCAACCCTCGTTTAACAACTACACCCTTATTTTCAATATTCAACATTACTTTAACAAGAGGGCGTTTTGAGCTATGCTCTACTTTTTTACTTTCTGGTTTAGGGACAATCGGAGTTTTGTGTTCAAACCCCACGAGATTTTTAGCGTCACAATGATCACAAACAACAATAATTTTGTTTCTTGCAATCGCCTGAAGATTCACATTAAATGGCGCTTTACATTTCCCACAGTTAAACACCTTATAATTACCGGAATCAATCGTGTTGTTTTGTCCGTTAATCTCCTTTTTATCATCGGATTTAATGTCAGCCGAATCTATCTTTAATTCTGAGTCTAACAACTCCAACATTCCTTTATTATCAGAGCAAATTGGGCACCAAAAATCTTCAGTAGGAATTTCGAATAAGTGCTCGGGGTTAACTGTACATTTATATTTCATACTAACTTATTATTTTAAGGCCTCTAATCGTGATAGAATTCCACTAAACTCAAAATTAATTGATTGTAAATTAGCGCACAATGACTTATTGAAATTTGTTTGCACCGATATATATTTCTGATAAAATTCATTTTTTCGACGGTCCTTCCAATTAGTTTCAATTGAATGAACTTCTTTTTCAAATGTTCTAACAACACCTTCAAGCGTATTGATAGACTGTAATAATTTTTCCTTTGACTTAATCATGTAATGTTATAATTCTTTGTAGGCTGAGTAATCATTAGGAGCGAGTTTTTGAATTGTAAATCCATTTTGTTCAAGCATGTTAAAATGAAGTTGTGAAACATTCGAAATTGAAACCTTTTTAATCTTATTGTTATTGAATAAATTATACTTCTCGGCTTCCTCAATCAGAT
>JBEGMB010000015.1:0-4452 GCA_041183245.1 Bacteroidota bacterium | reverse complement strand
TAATAGGAGTTTGTTTCACCGTATTGATTTTTTTCAATGTGAGGCGTTGGCCCACATAGACATTAGTGGTTTGCAGCGCATTCCATTCCATTAATTCATCGGTCGATACACTATATTTTAGCGATATGCTCTTTAATGTTTCGCCCGTTTTCACTTTATGAAACGCATAATTGACCGACGCAGAATCAGCTACAGTTCCGGTACTATAGTACCTAAGCGTAGTATCTTGTGAAAAAGGATTTATTAATTGTGAAGGATTCTCTAAAAGATATAACGAATCTTCTACACCCACTAATAGAGTAATTTTATCTAATGGACCTGTAACACAACGTTTTTTAATAGACGCGGGGATGAATTCCGTTTTATAAATAGGATTTAGGTCCTTAATCTGTTGTAACTCCCAATCAAGTGCTTTCGCTATCGTACTCATGTGTAAGCCACGCTTTAGGCACATGGTATCCAATTGCGCATTATGTATTTTGGCCGGAGCTGGCATCAAATTATGTTGGGCATGAAAAGTCATTAAGTATGCAGCCGCTATAAATGTTGGAACATATCCTTGTGTTTCAGAGGGAAGGCTTGATCGAATGGCCCAATAGGATCGTTGATTCCCAGAACGTTCTATCGCTCGATTAATCGTTCCTGGACCTGCATTATAGGCGGCCAAGGCGAGGTTCCAATCCCCGTAAATTCCGTATAGTTTTTTCAAAAACCGACACGCAGCATCTGTCGCTTTTTGTGGGTCCATGCGCTCATCTATATAGGAGGTTTCTTCTAGGCCATAATACAAACCGGTTCGATACATAAACTGCCATAAACCAAGGGCTCCGGCCTTAGATTTTACCTGAGGCCTTAAGCCACTTTCAATACAAGCCAGGTATTTTAATTCAAGTGGTAAGCCATATTCGGCAAGTTTCTCTTCAAATAGATCAAAATATAAGGCTGAACGTCCAAGAACAATCTTAACGAATGACCTTCGGTTTTCTGCAAAATATCGAATAGAGGAAAGGGTAATGGCATTGCAATCAAAACCAAATGGGCTTTGATTATTCATTTGATTTAACCGTTCACAGTACACATCATCTGTAAATAAAGGAACAGTTGTTGGTTCATAATTTAGGGCTTTAATGATCGAATCCGAATATTTTGTGTTTGCATAATCTGCATAAAAATAATTTAAGGATTGCTCAACCGTATTTAAAAAATGATCCGGATGGAGCGTGTCATTGGGATTTTGAAGATACGGGTTTTTCTGTCCAAACCCCACGGTATAAAGCGCTGTTATTAAAAAGCAAAAGATATGCTTAAGCCGTAAATTTCTCCACCAGTTGCGTTGCATAAAACAAGTCGTTTTCCCGAAACTGATCGGTCATTAATTGAATACCAAAAGGTAAGCCATTGGAATGAACTCCAAGCGGCAAACTAAGCGCCGGATTTCCCGTAAGGTTAGCGTGAACGGTAAAAATATCTTGTAAATACATTTCAATCGGATCTTTTACTTCTCCGATTTTAAATGCAGTTGAGGGCGTTGTTGGCATTAAAATACAATCTATTTTCGTGAAAATATCACGCGTTTTATCCTGTAGTACACGTCTTACTTTCTGCCCTTTGGTGTAGTAGGTATCGTACTGCTCATTAGACAAGACAAACGTTCCTGTCATGATTCTTCGCTTTACTTCTTCGCCAAACCCTTCGTTTCTTGAACGGATATACGTTTCTTCTACACCCTCGGCCTGAGTAGACCTATGACCATAATGGACCCCATCAAAGCGGGCTAAATTCGAAGATGCTTCAGCGGTGGTAAGCACATAATATACTGGCACCACGTAATCCATATATGGAAAAGAAAACTCGCTCACTTCATGACCGCTTTCCTGTAGTTTTTCAATGAGCAAATGCATTGATGATTTGACCTCTGAATCTAAGCCTGGATGGCTCATGTATTCAGCAAGCACGCCAAAGCGCATTGGAGAAGTTGGCTCAATATGGGCTTCCACATCGCGGGATGAAGTTGTAGAATCTTTCGGATCTTTACCGGCCATTATTTGATATAACAATTCGGCATCTGCCACATTGGTGGTAAATGTTCCTATTTGATCAAACGATGAGGCATAAGCAATTAATCCGTACCGGCTAATTCTTCCATAGGTCGGTTTCAGTCCGTAAGTCCCGGTCCATGAAGCGGGTTGACGAACTGATCCACCGGTATCACTACCGAGTGAGGCAGTACACAATCCTGCCGAAACGGCAACTGCAGATCCTCCTGAAGAACCTCCAGGAACAAAGGATGGATCTATGGCATTACGAACCGGTCCAAAGGCTGATTTCTCGTTAGAACTTCCCATGGCAAATTCGTCGCAATTCAATCTACCCAATATTATAGCATCTTCATCTATCAACCGCTGTACAGCGGTTGCGGTATATAAGGATTCGAATCCTGCCAAAATTTTTGAAGACGCTGAAACCTGATGTCCTTTAAAACACAAATTGTCTTTGATTCCAACAAAGGTGCCTGCTAATCGTCCTGCGGTTCCATTATTAAGTTTAGCTTGGACTGTTTCAACAGCCTCACGTGCGGATGCTTCAAATACTTCTAGGTATGCATTTAAGTGTTTATGCTCCTCAATCTGCCGCAAATAATGCTCAAGGATATCCACAAGAGGAACTCCCGACGCAAGGGCCGACTTATTTTCTTGAATCGCATTAAACATAGATTACTTCTCTTCGATTTGCTTTTCGTTGGAAGCTGTTGGCTTATTTTCTTCGTTTTTAGAAGCGTCTTTAAACTCTTTAATTCCTTGACCCAATCCTTTCATGAGTTCAGGAATTTTTTTTCCTCCAAACAACAATAATACAATAAGTAAAATCAGGATAATATGTCCACCTGAAAAAAGCTGCGCATGTTGGATATGTTGCATACTAAAATAGTTTAGATACAAAGGTACGCAATTCTAATTCACAACCGTGCACTAATTAAAGCTTTCTTGCTACCTCAACCTCTTCGTAGGCCTCCACGTGATCGCCGATCTGAATGTCGTTGAATTTATCAATATTCAAACCACACTCGTAGTTGTTTTTGACCTCTTTTACGTCGTCTTTGAAGCGCTTAAGTGATCCAAGCGTTCCGTTGTGAATCACAATCCCATCGCGAATCACACGAACTTTAGAAGATCGCTTAATAATACCATCAAGCACGTAACATCCTGCAATCGTACCCACTTTAGTGATTTCGAAGGTTTCACGAATTTCTGCAGTACCAAGTACTTTTTCTTCAATATCTGGAGAAAGCATTCCCTCCATGGCCGCTTTGATTTCCTCAATGGCCTTGTAAATAATAGAGTATAACCTGATATCGATTTGTTCAGTTTCTGCAAGCTTTCTTGCGCCAACCGTTGGTCGAACCTGGAAACCGATAATTATCGCATCCGATGCCGAAGCCAAGTTTATGTCGGCTTCAGAAATGGCTCCAACGCCTTTAAGTACAATATTTACTTGGATTTCTGGTGTTGAAAGGCTCAATAAAGCGTCAGAAAGGGCTTCAATGGATCCATCTACATCCCCTTTAACAATGATGTTTAATTCTTTAAAGTCTCCAATGGCTAAACGACGACCAATTTCATCGAGTGTAATGTGTTTATTGGTTCGAAGGCCTTGTTCTCTGTAAAGTTGCTCTCGTTTGGATGCGATAGATTTAGCTTCTTTTTCATCATCCAACACGTGGAATTTGTCACCTGCACTGGGTGCTCCATTTATTCCTAGAATCGAAAGTGGTTGTGAAGGACCGGCTATTTTAAGCGCCTTACCGTGTTCATCATGCATTGCACGAACACGGCCATAATGTCTACCCACAAGTACAACATCTCCAATGTGCATGGTACCTGCCTCCACAAGAATGTTTGTAACATAGCCTTTACCCTTGTCTAAGGAAGACTCGATTACTGTTCCTACCGCATTCTTATTTGGGTTTGCTTTCAATTCAAGCATTTCAGCCTCAAGAAGTACTTTGTCTAACAATTCGCTAATGTTCAAGCCTTGTTTTGCTGAAATCTCTTGCACCTGGTATTTACCTCCCCAATCCTCTACAAGGATGTTCATTTGAGATAATTGTTCTCTAATGCGGTCTGGATTGGCGCCCGGTTTATCAATTTTGTTAATTGCAAAAATCATTGGTACGCCAGCTGCCTGGGCGTGAGAAATCGCCTCCTTCGTTTGGGGCATCACATCATCGTCTGCTGCTACAATAATTATGGCAAGGTCGGTAACTTGGGCACCTCGAGCACGCATCGCAGTAAACGCTTCGTGACCAGGTGTATCAAGGAACGTCATTTTTCTATTATCCTTAAGGGTTACCGAATAAGCTCCAATATGTTGAGTAATTCCTCCGGCTTCTCCTTCAGTTACATTCGCATTTCTGATGCGGTCTAATAAGGAAGTTTTACCGTGGTCTACGTG
>JBEGMB010000014.1:0-4964 GCA_041183245.1 Bacteroidota bacterium | reverse complement strand
TGAAAGATACGTTACAAGATTTTTATTCAAACAGTGAACTAGATCAGCTCGCTAAAAGCCTGTTGATGAGTCGCATGAACTTGAATTCTACAGCATATCTGTTAGCTTCAGAAGCTGAGGTGTCCGATGAGGTGTTGGAACAATTAAGGTCTGATGTTCAACGCCTTTCAATGCACGAACCCTTGCAATATGTGCTGGGTAATACATCGTTTTATGGCCTTGAAATTCAATGTAACCCTGCTGCACTTATTCCGCGACCTGAGACCGAAGAATTGGTGGATTGGGTATTAAGCGAAGTTCAATTGCCTTCTTGCGCGTTGATTGATTTAGGCACAGGTACCGGGTGCATACCCCTGGCAATAAAAGCTAAACGTCCGTCTTGGCAAGTTTCAGCGATTGATGTGAGTCAAGATGCCTTAGCGCTGGCGCGAACCAATGCCTTAAGCTTGGTCTTGGATGTCCACTTTGAAGCGGCGGATTTATTGAAAGACTTTTCGGACCTTGCGATTAAAGACAAATTTAATGTTGTGATATCAAATCCTCCGTATATACCCAATGCGGATGCGATGTCTATGTTACCTAATGTTCTCAATCATGAGCCACACCTGGCCTTGTTTGTACCTGATTCGGACCCCTTGCTTTTTTATCGTCGTATCATAGCCTTTAGTGAACAGTTTTTGGAAAAAGAGGGCTATGTATTCGTTGAAATTCACGAAGACTTATCTGAGGAGACCATTCAGTTGTTTCATCAGGCTGGATTTGCTAACATTGTATTGAAGAAAGATTTGCAGGGAAAACCGCGCATGATTAAGGCACAACGTGTATCTTTATGATGTGAATCCGGAGGAAGCAAAAGCTAGAATTTTATCCTTGTCTGCCGAACTGAATCGGCACAATGATTTGTATTATATTCAGGCTAAACCAGAGATTTCCGATCAAGCGTTTGATTTTCTTTTAAAAGAATTAGAATCTCTTGAAGCTCAATTCCCAGATTTTGCTCTTCCAAACAGTCCTTCTAAGCGAGTGGGGGGAGATATCACCAAAAAGTTTGAGTCTGTTCGACATGAATTCCCTATGCTTTCTTTGGCAAATACTTACTCCGAAGAGGAGATTCAAGAATGGGTAGGAAGGATAAGCAAAGCCGGAATGGAAGACTTGGAGTTCGTTTGTGAGTTAAAGTACGATGGGGTAGCGATTGGATTGCGCTATGAGGTGGGGGAGTTGGTTCGTGCGGTAACGCGTGGAGATGGAGAGCAGGGGGAAGATATTACAGCCAATGTACGAACCATACGAACAGTTCCTTTGAGTTTAAAAGGCGATTTTCCAGATAAATTTGAGATTCGAGGAGAAGTATTTATGCCAATGGCGGCGTTTAATAATTTAAATGAAGCACGTGACGAAGCCGGGGAGGAACGCTTTGCGAATCCGAGAAATACTGCCGCCGGTACCTTGAAACTTCAGGATTCTGCCGTTGTAGCTACCCGGGGCTTAGACACCTTTTTATATGGCGTATATGGGAACGACTTGCCATTTCAATCCCATATGGATGCCGTTAAAGCGGCCGGTTCATGGGGGTTTAAAATTCCTTCTGAGGCGCACGGGTATATTTCAAGTACTAACACCATCGCCGGGGTAATGGATTTTATTCACTATTGGGATGAGCACCGCACTGAATTACCGTTTGAAATCGATGGCATCGTTATTAAAGTGAACTCCTATGAGCACCAGCGCAGGTTGGGTTTTACCGCTAAATCTCCTCGTTGGGCGACAGCATTTAAATTTAAGGCTAAACAAGTCCAAACACGCTTGCTTTCTGTAGATTATCAAGTGGGTAGAACCGGCGCAATAACGCCCGTGGCTAATTTATCTCCAATCTCACTTGGTGGAACTACCGTTAAACGAGCTTCGCTGCATAATGCGGACCAAATCGAAAAGCTGGGTCTTCACCTAGAGGATTTAGTGTATGTAGAAAAAGGTGGCGAGATTATCCCCAAAATTGTTGGACTGGACCTTGCTAAGCGCTTGCCGAATGCTATACCAGTAGGGTTTATTACCCACTGTCCAGAATGTCATTCACTTCTAGTTCGTGAGGAAGGGGAGGCACAACATTTTTGTCCAAACCAGGTTTCTTGTCCCCCTCAAGTTATCGGTAGAATTCAGCATTTCGTTTCTCGTAAAGCAATGAATATCGATGGGATCGGTGAAGAAACTGTGGCGCAGTTAGTGAATGAAGGGGTGATTTCAACGCTGGCGGATTTATACGACTTAACGCGTGAACCCTTGCTCGCCTTGGATCGAATGGCGGATAAATCTGTAGATAATTTACTCGCCGGTATAGAGGCCAGTAAGCAAGTGCCATTTGAACGGGTGCTCTTCGGTTTGGGAATTCGTTTCGTTGGTGAAACAGTCGCGAAAAAATTAGCATATGCCTTTGGTACTATGGATACGCTTCAAATTGCTACATTTGAAGAACTTTTAGCAGTTGATGAAATCGGAGAACGCATCGCGAATTCTTTAATCTCATTCTTTAAGAACCAAGAAAGCTTGCAATTGATTACACGATTAAAGCTTCATGGCTTGAATATGGAGGTAGAAAAACGTTCGCTAGATTCAACAGTGCTCGAAGGTAAAACATTGGTAGTGAGCGGTGTATTTGATTCGTTCTCAAGGGATGAGTTAAAACACTTAATCGATATAAATGGAGGTAAAAATACAGGTTCTGTCTCAGCGAAAACAGATTTTTTAGTAGCTGGTGAGGGCATGGGACCAAGTAAATTGAAAAAAGCGACGGATTTGGGTGTAACCATTTTGTCTGAAGAAGAATTTAAAAACCTGATTGGGTATGGCAAATAATAGCATGTGGGCATCCACAAAATCATTGATGGTTGTAATCAACTATGTAAATGAAATTCAGTTGCGCGACTATCGGCGTGCGCTAGATGCGATTTTAGATAAAAGTCATGTCAAAAAACTAACGATTATTGTGAATGTGCCTAAAGATGTGGATAAAGCTACCTTGCCGCCACATTTCTTGATTTATTACAACAGTCCCTTGGATTATTCATTCATGGGTAAGTTGAAGGATGTTCTGCTCATGCGTGAATTGGAAAAGTCCTTCGATTTATTGCTGTGGATGGGTTCTTTGGAACAAAAAGTTTATCCAGAAATGAAAAATACGCAATTCAAACGTAAAGTTGTGGTAAATGATTCCGATGATTCGTATTTTGATTTACAGCTGCAAACGAAGGAAGAAAGTCCAGTTGATATGTTGAATTTTGTAACAAACACACTCGATAAAATCGAATTATATGACTAATATTTTCAAAGGATCGGGAGTTGCGCTAGTCACTCCGTTTAATCAAGACATGCAAATAGATTTTGACGCCTTGGCGAGTTTGGTTGAATACCAAATTGACAATGGAACAGATTTTTTGGTTGTACAAGGAACCACAGGTGAATCACCAACCTTGTCGAAGTCCGAGAAAATGGATGTCTTGAACGAAGTCATTGAAATCAATGAAGGACGTTGTAAAATCGTTTATGGAGTTGGAGGTAACAATACAGCCGCTGTAGCAGAATCCTTGGCGGATTTACCGAAAGGGGTGGATGGTATTTTATCAGTGTCTCCATATTACAATAAACCCATTCAAAAAGGAATTGTAGCACATTATAAAATTGTCGCTGATTCAACCGATTTACCGATTATCCTGTATAATGTCCCAGGAAGAACGGGATCGAATGTTGCTCCGGAAACAACCTTGGAATTAGCCGAAGTTAGAAACATTGTTGCCGTTAAAGAAGCCTCGGGCAACATGGAACAGATCATGCAAATTATTAAATATCGTCCTTCAGGTTTTGGGGTCCTTTCAGGGGATGATAACCTTACCATGCCCTTAATTGCTGCCGGTGCGGATGGGGTGATTTCGGTTGTGGCTAATGCATTTCCTGCCTTGTTTTCTACGATGGTACATGCGGCGATGAACGGGGAGCTTGATTTAGCACGAGCGGCGCATTATAAGCTGTTCGATGTAACTAAAATGTTCTTTGAACAAGGGAATCCAGGTGGGGTAAAGGCCGCATTGGCGCACATGCAGTTAATGGATGAATACATGCGATTACCGCTTTTTCCCGTGTCTGATGAATTAAGAAAACGAATTGAGAATGAAACAACCGCAATCCTTGGGTAGAACCTTGTGCATCCTTGCACTGATTGCGCTCTTCATTAATTGTTCACATCCTAAAGGGAACTCGGATACTAAGAATCCGCCGCCTCTTGATAACCCTCCTTCTAATGGCGGAGATTGCATTGGGGTGCCGAAGATTAAAAAGGAAGTTGACTTAGTGTCAATTAACCAAACTAACCCAGAAATTTTTGTGAGCCTTGCCTATGCACGTTCGGATAACTTTATGCACGAAGTTCTTTACCTGAAGTGGAAGGAAGCATATCTTCAAAAACCAGTAGCTTTAATGTTGAATAAAGCCCAAGAACGGCTCACATTCCTGAAGCCTGGTTTACACTTACTCGTTTATGATGCAGCTCGACCCCTGTCGGTACAACAGCACATGTGGGATGCCTTGGATTCAATTCCCGTAAAAGAACGTGTCAAGTTTGTGAGTTCCCCACGTGGTAAAAGCTTGCATAACCTAGGGTGCGCAGTAGATTTAACCATCTGTGATGCCAAAGGAATTCCGTTGGATATGGGGGCGGGATTCGACGATATACGGTTAATTGCTTATCCAATGTATGAAGCGAAGTATCTGTCAGAAGGTGCGTTAACGAACGATCAAATAGCAAATAGAAAGATGCTAAGAAGTGTTATGCGTTATGCCGGTTTTAGTGGAATCCCTACAGAATGGTGGCATTTCAATGCCTATTCAAAAAAGGAAGCACTCGAAAGGTTTCAGGTCATTGAAACCGAAGAATCGATTGATCAATAAGTTAAGTTAAGTACGGTTGTATCGAA
>JBEGMB010000013.1:0-7322 GCA_041183245.1 Bacteroidota bacterium | reverse complement strand
AATTTACTTTTGCCGAAAATAACACGTACTAAAACAAGAAATAAATGTATTGGACCTTAGAATTAGCCTCATACTTAGAAGACGCCCCGTGGCCAGCATCAAAAGATGAATTAATTGATTTTGCCATTCGTACTGGAGCGCCTTTGGAAGTAGTCGAAAATCTTCAATTATTAGAAGATGAAGGTGATGTTTATGAGAACATCGAAGAAATTTGGCCAGATTATCCATCTCGCGAGGACTTTCTGTTCAATGAGGACGAATATTAACGTCTACCTATGATTACTCGCCTACTACTGACTTGCGTTTTACTAATAAATGCAAGTGTACTGTTGGCTGCCCAACAAAACGACTCAATTCCACGGATTAAATCCTTAAAAATTGATTCGGTGGTGGTCATGAAAGTCCCAATTGAACAAGATCAAGTGGCCAATTGGATGAATGGTTCGGTATATGCTACCTTGGTGGCTTCTAAAATCAAGTGTTCGAAATTTCAATCGAAGCGCCTGTTAAAATCTTTGTCGGATCCACGGTCTTTTTCCAGTTCAGATCAACCCTGCGCTAATGGGACACACGCCATTTGTTTTTACACGTCACATTATACCAGTGTCTTAGTGTTGTACAACAATTCAACAGGACTTATCAAGATTGCGTGTTATGCTCCGATTGAAGGATTCAAACAAGAAATCACTCCCTCTAACCCCTATTTGTACGAGTTTAAACTGAATGCAAGGGCTAGAAAAAAACTAAAGAAAGTTCTTTAGTCAATTTAAAAAGAACGCTATCCGATTAATAGTTTGCGAATAGTGAACCCGTGGAATTTTCATGACACGAATTACAGGCATGCATAGAAAGTGATAACTTTTAAAGAAGATCAATAAATAGTCCATCGGACTCAATGAAATACTGGGAATATTACACCCATATCTTAATCAATTTCATATCTTAGTGCAAATTTAGCGCATATGAGACTGCTTGTTCTACCCCTACTTTTCGTTGCTTTTGTTAGTTATGCACAGAAAGAAAATTCAACCCAATGCGGTAAACGCGATCGTTTTAATAATCACTCGCTGAAAAGCAATAGCCTCAGTGTTTCTCAAATTGCTATAACCGAACGCTATGATGTCAACTTCTACAAGCTCGACCTAAACATGACCAATACCACAACGGCACTTTCAGGTTATGCAGAAATGAAGGCAACCGCTTTAGTTCCCATGGACACCATTCTATATGAATTATTTTCTACCCTTAACATTTCTTCTGTAAGTTTGAACGGGGTAAATGTACCGTTTGTTAGATCCAATTCAGCAGTAAAGATTGGGGTTAACTTTGCTCCGGGCACGGTGTTCACGGTTAGAACAGATTACAGTGGAACTCCTCCAACTGCACAAACAAATCCCTTGGGCGGAAGCGGCATGTCTAATGCAACCTCGCCTTCATGGGGCAATGAAGTAGTTTGGTCTTTATCAGAACCATTTTGTGCCTATGAATGGTGGCCTTGCAAGCAAAGTTTAACCGATAAGGCTGATTCTTGTGACATAAACATTACCGTTCCCAATGCGTGTAAAGCAGGATCGAATGGAAAACTAATGCAAGTGGTTAATTTAGGAAACGGAACCAGCCGCTATGAGTGGAAACACCGCTACCCCATTGATTACTATTTAATTTCTGTAGCGGTAGCCGAATATGTAGAATATAATGTATTGGCCAATCCGATTGGTGCCCCTGCCCCTATTCTTATCCAAAACTATATATACAATAACCCGCAAACCCTACCTAATTTTCAGGCTGACATCGACGAAACTGCTGATTTTATCGAGCTGTTTTATGGGTTATATGGCCCTTACCCGTTTGAAAATGAAAAATACGGACATTGTATGGCACCTTTTTCAGGAGGAATGGAACATCAAACTATGACAACCCAAGGGTTTTTCAATCCTACACTTACCGCGCACGAACTTGGTCATCAATGGTGGGGAGATTACGTGACCTGCGCTTCATGGTGCGACATCTGGGTAAACGAAGGCTTTGCCTCTTACAGCGAACAATTGATGTTGGAAAATCTATATCCCGGACAAGAAGTTCAAAACATGGCCGACGTACATACCAACGTAATGTCACAAGCTGGCGGAAGTGTGTGGGTGCTAGACAGTTTAAATGAAAGTAGAATCTTTAGTGGGCGATTAACCTACGATAAAGGCGCCGCAATTATTCACAGCATGCGCTATATCATGAACAATGACAGTTTGTTTTTTGAAACCCTACAAAACTTCCTAACGAGTAAAGCCTACGCCACAGCCTACGGAATTGATGTGCGAGACGCCTTTGCACAAGCTTCAGGTATTGACTATACACCATTCTTTGACGAATGGTATTTCGGTGAGGGATTCCCAACGTACTCCGTTGAATGGAAACAAGTTGGTTCAGATGCACTTGTTAAAATTTCTCACACAAGCTCGAGGCCTAATGTAACCCCTACCTTTACTAATCCGATTGATTTGAAGTTTACCCGCCCAGGAAATACAGACACCACGATTCGTTTTGATATCACTTCAAACGCAAACACCTTCCAAATTTCGGGAATCGGTACCATCAACAATTCCATTGTAATCGATCCGAGCAATTGGATTGTGAATCAAAATGGAACCATCGTAATGAATGAATTACTTGATCTTACTTCATTCAATACTGAAGAAGGAATTACCCTCTACCCAAATCCAAGCACAGATGAAATTCGGATACAGCATTTAATTGGTCCAGCAACGTATACCATTTATGACATGTTTGGTAAAGTTCAACAGAACGGAACGGCAAGTAACAATCCAATCATTTCGCTTAAATCACTCATGGCTGGATCTTATTTGATGCTCATCGAAACGGACGGGAAGCAACTGAAAAAATCGTTTGTAAAACGATAAGAATTTCTAATTAAGACGATTAAGAAGTAAGGTTCGAACGCAGATGATATCCTCATGCAGGTAACGGTCGATTGCCATAAAGGAAATTTCAGAACGTAATTGCTTGTACAAGGCATCTACCTCATTCGTTAATTCCCAACCTTCCCTGAATCCATAGGCTTGCGATGCCGTTAACCACTCCATGGCTGCTACAGAAATGACATTGTCAAGAACTCGGAATAGTTTAGTGGCGGCATTTGCCCCCATACTCACATGGTCTTCTTGTCCGTTACTGGAATCAATCGTATCCACACTAGCCGGAGTGCATAACTGTTTGTTTTGACTCACAATGGAAGCTGCGGAATATTGAACGATCATAAACCCAGAATTCAAGCCGGCATGCTTCACCAAAAACGGCGGTAAATCGCGCGTTCCCGAAATCAACTTGTAGATTCTACGTTCCGAAATTGAGCCCAATTCAGCAAGAGCTATGGCCAGAAAATCCATAGCCAAGGCCAAGGGTTGTCCATGAAAATTACCTGCCGAAACAATTTGATCTTCCTCGGGAAACAAGGTGGGATTGTCAGTCACGGCATTCAATTCATTCTCAAAGGTCGTTTTAACAAAATTCAAGGTATCCAAGGTTGCCCCATGAACCTGAGGAATACACCTGAAAGAATAAGGGTCTTGTACATGATTTTTTATGCGTGCTGAGTTTTTCAACAACCCGCGCATTGTCGTAGCTACCTCAATCTGTCCATGTTGCTTCCGGAGTTCATTAACATTCGCCTGAAAAGGTTCTTTTCTGCCGTCATAGGCTTCTAAAGACAAGGCTGCAATCTTAAGCCCTTCCTTAAGTAAGGTATGTCCCGTACTGACTGCATACGTCCCATAGGCATTCATAAATTGTGTTCCATTCAACAAGGCCAAGCCTTCCTTCGCTTGTAGCATTATCGGTTCAAGACCATAATTAGTATGTAGTTTATTTCCTGGCATGCGCTCACCGTTTACACGAATCTCTCCTTCTCCGATGAGTGGTAAACAGAGATGGGCCAAGGGTGCCAAATCACCAGAAGCACCAAGACTTCCTTGCTCATAAACCACAGGAATCAGGTTGTTGTTGTACAGGAACAAAAGGCGTTCAACCGTTGCAAGTTGTACCCCGGAAAATCCTTTTGAAAGCGCAATTGCTTTAATCAAAAGCATCCGCTTTACGAGGTGTGTAGGAACCTCAGCACCGACACCACAGGCATGAGAACGGATTAAATTCACTTGAAGTTGATTCAAATCTTCCGTAGAAATAACGGTATTACAGAGCGAGCCAAACCCAGTATTAATTCCATAATAAATTGCGCCCTCTTCCTTAACCTTTGCTTGTAAAAAAGAAAAGCCGGTTTCGATGGCTAACGTAGCCTGAGGACCGAGGACAACTTCTGTCGAATTTTTCAATACACGCTCCAATTCTTCCAGAGAAACCCATTGATTATTCAATACAAATTGAGTCATCATTTTTGGGTAAAGGTTGCAAAATCTTTCGCGAAATAGGTCAGAATTCCATCTGCTCCCGCCCTGCGCATACTCATTAAAATTTCAGAGACAATGGCTTCATAATTGATCCATCCTTTTTCTGCTGCTGCATACACCATGGCGCATTCACCACTCACATTATACGCAGTAATTGGAACCGTGCTATGTTCTTTAAGTAAATGAATAACATCCAAATATGATAATGCCGGCTTAACCATGATAAAATCCGCGCCTTCTTCCATATCCAAGGATGCTTCTAGTAACGCTTCCCGTTTATTTGCAGGATTCATTTGGTATGTTTTTTTATCTCCTGATTTCGGAGCAGAATTTAATGCATCCCTGAACGGACCATAAAAAGCGCTTGCGTATTTAGCGGAGTATGCCATGATGCTTGTATCGGTATACCCCTCTAAATCTAAGGCTTCACGGATATACCCTACTCGTCCATCCATCATATCGCTTGGACCAATAATATCAATCCCTGCTTGCGCTTGAGCAATACTCATTTTAGCTAAAATCGGCAAAGTTTCATCGTTCAAAATCTTCCCATCCTGCACTAAACCATCGTGACCATCTGAAGAGTAAGGGTCCATGGCCACGTCACTCATTAAAATGACCTCTGGAAATCGTTCTTTAATTGTACGGATTGCATGCAAATAGAAATTCTCTGAAGCGTAACTATACGTAGCTGTTTTATCTTTTAAGTCATCTGAAACTGCCGGAAACAAAACGAATTTATTTAATCCTAAGTTTACCGAGGATTCAATTTCCTTTAACATTAAATCCAGGGACCATCGGTAATTTCTTGGCAACGAGGATATTTCCTCTTTGACTCCGGTTCCATCCGTGAGAAACATCGGATAAATCAAATGTTCTACGGATAAAAAGTTCTCTTGCACCATATCGCGTATGGCAGCATGTTTTCGGTTTCTTCTTGGTCTAATTAACATTGGATTACATTAACATACCCCCGCAAACGTGGAGTGTTTGACCGGTAATATATGCAGACATGTCTGAAGCCAAGAAAACGGTAGCATTCGCTACATCTTCAGGTTTTCCACCTCTTTTTAGGGGAATGGCATTTCTCCATTGTTCTACCACAGCAGGATCAAGTACTTCGGTCATTTCTGTTTCAATGAACCCTGGTGCGATGGCATTGCAGCGGATATTTCTAGAACCTAATTCGGCCGCAATCGATTTTGTAAAACCAATCAAACCAGCTTTAGAAGCCGCGTAATTTGCTTGTCCAGCATTTCCTTTTACTCCAACCACGGAACTCATGTTAATAATCGAACCAGAACGCGCCTTAAGCATCGGTTTGATAACCGCTTTGGTTAAGTTGAATGCGGATTTAAGATTCGTATTGATAACTTCATCCCATTGCTCCTCAGTCATTCGCATCATCAGTGTATCGCGTGTGATTCCGGCATTATTTACAAGAACATCTACCGTTCCAAATTGCTCAACCACCTTATCAACTAATTCATGGGCTTGGTCAAAATTTGATGCGTCGGACTTAAACCCAACCGCCACACCACCTTGCGAAGTCAGTTCTGCTTCTAGCGCACGTGCTTTTTCATCTGAAGAAAGGTAAGTAAACGCCACTTTTGCACCGTGATTAACGCACATTTGTGCAATTGACTTTCCGATGCCTCTTGAGGCTCCGGTGATAATAACAACTTTATCTTTTAATAACATAGTTAATTTTTTTTCAAAGATAATCAAAGTGTTACACATGCGGAGAATTTACAAAAGTTCCTACCTTTGATTATGATGGAAGAAGGACATACCTTTTGGTTTACGGGATTATCTGGCGCGGGAAAGACGACACTTTCTAAGGCGCTATCTGAAGAATTACCCCGAGCCGGAAAGAAGGTAGTTGTTTTGGATGGGGATGAACTGAGAAGTACCATCTCGAGTGACCTTGGATTCACCGAGGAAGACCGAATGGAACAAAATCGAAGGGCTGCAAATATAGCGAGGATACTGAACGAACAAGGAATCCATGTATTGGCCGCCCTTATTTCACCTACTCATGAAATTCAAACAATGATAAAACACGTCATTGGAATCAATCGATGCTTTTTGATCCATGTGGACTGCTCTATTGAAGGCTGTAAACAACGTGATGTCAAACAGCTTTATTCAAATAACCATAAACAGAACGAGGGGAATTTCACGGGAATTCATCAGCCCTATGAAGAGCCCATTAACCCATGGTTGAAAATAAATACAGAGCACAAACCTTTTGAACAGTGCAAGATTGAATTGCTTGAAGCCATTCATGCTACATTCAATCAATAATTCTATTTTTGTCGAATGAAATATTGGAATGCTAGTCGATGTAAAGAACTCCTCGAGAAAGGCACTGTTCTTGCCCTTGATATTCGTGAACCGTATGAATATCAGCATGTCAATTGTGGATTCAACAATGTCCCAATGGCAACCCTAATCGAGTTCCTTCAAGAAAAAGATCGAAGTACTCCATTGATATTGTTATGTCAATCAGGAAAAAGATCACAAGCTGCAGGGAATTTAATTGAAACCGAACTCGGCTTCTTGGAGGTAATAATTGTAGAACAAGGCCTACAAGGATGGCAAAAGGAAGTTGACTCTTCGCTCAAACTCGATTAACATGATAGAAATTTTACAACATCTTTTTGCATTAGATATTACTTGGTTTGTACAAGAATTTGGGACCGCAATATATATCGTTCTTTTTCTTGTAATTTTTATTGAAACAGGATTAGTTGCTTTTCCATTTTTACCAGGAGACTCCTTGTTATTTACCGCAGGATTATTTTGTAAAAGTGGACAACTCGACCTCATGATTCTCCTTCCTTTCTTGTTTATTGCAGCAATTCTCGGAGACAACCTTAATTATTGGGTAGGAAGAAAAAT
>JBEGMB010000012.1:0-14511 GCA_041183245.1 Bacteroidota bacterium | reverse complement strand
GATAACAAGGAATAATGGGTTCAAGGTGTTAATGTTTGTAAACGCCTGTCTTTTTAACCTCATTCCATTAAAATTGATGGATTGTTTTAAGAACTGCATCCGTTTCCTTAATTTCGTTGACGAACAAAAACTCATGTCAAACAGCATCGTCATAATTCCAACATACAATGAACGTGAAAACGTTCAATTAATGACGGACGCGGTATTGGCGCTGGAAGATCCCTTTGATATTTTATTTGTAGATGACAATTCTCCTGATGGAACAGCGGAGATTATAGCATCACTTATATCGGCTCACCCTGGTCGTGTACACGTGATTAATCGCCCTGGAAAATTAGGGTTGGGGACGGCATACATAACGGGATTTAAATGGGCCTTAGCGAAAGAATATGCATTTATTTTTGAAATGGATTGTGATTTTTCACATGATCCTTCGGATTTAATTCGTCTTAAAAAAGGATGCTTAGACGGCGCTGAACTCGCTATCGGTTCTCGATATTGTAAGGGAGGGAAGATAGAAAACTGGCCTTTCAGTAGGTGGTTATTATCTTATTTCGCCAATCTATATGTACGTTTGGTCCTGTGGATTGGGGTGCATGACTCTACCGCTGGATTTAAATGCTACACAAGAAAAGCCCTAAGTTCTATTAACCTAGACATTATTCACTTTAAAGGGTACGCTTTTCAAATATGCATGAAATATGCTGTACGAAAACACCGCTTGAAAATCACCGAAGTACCCATAACGTTTAAAGACCGCCTTTATGGAGAATCCAAAATGAGTACCGGAATTTTTAAAGAGGCCTTAATCGGTGTGTGGAAAATGAGAACCATGAAATTATGAGTCGGATAATTCTTAGAAATGCACAAATTGTTAACGAAGGCAGCAGGTATTTTGCCGATTTAAGCATTCGAGGCGAAATCATAGAATCAATAGACGGTCAAATTGACATTCCTTGTGATCAGGAAATTGATTTAAACGGAAACCTGTTGATTCCCGGATGTATTGACGATCAAGTACACTTCAGGGAACCTGGTCTTACGTACAAAGCAGATATTTTTTCTGAATCCCGTGCGGCGGTTGCCGGAGGAATTACCTCGTTCATGGAAATGCCAAACACAGTTCCTAATGCGTTGACACAGACCCTCTTAGAGGATAAATATGCCATAGCAGCGGAAAAATCGATTGGGAATTATTCCTTTTTCATGGGCGTTTCAAACGATAATTACGATGAGGTGATGCGCACCAATTCAGAAAATGTATGTGGAATTAAAATCTTTATGGGATCTTCCACGGGCAATATGTTGGTGGATAATTACAACACCCTAGAACACGTGTTTGCAAATGCTCCAACGTTAATTGCCACGCATTGCGAAGACGAAACCACCATAAAGAATAACCTTGCCAGAGCAAAAGAATCCTTTGGATTGGATATACCAATTGAAATGCACCCCCTTATTCGCAGTGAAGAAGCATGTTACTTATCCTCATCTTTTGCGGTTGAACTCGCAAAAAAAACCGGGGCAAGGTTACATGTATTGCACATTTCAACGGCAAAAGAAACAGGGCTTTTCAGCAATACACTGCCCTTAAAAGAAAAGAAAATCACCGCAGAAGCTTGTGTTCATCATTTATGGTTTAGTGATGAAGATTACGCAACGAAAGGTAATTTAATTAAATGGAATCCAGCTGTAAAAACCAGTGTGGATCGAGAAATGATTTGGAGTGCAGTACTTGATAATCGAATCGATGTAATTGCAACGGATCATGCTCCACATACCTTGGAAGAAAAGGGTCAGAACTACCTAAACGCTCCCTCGGGTGGTCCATTAGTTCAACATGCATTGCTTGCTATGCTTGAAAAATCCAATCAAGGAGTGATTTCCATAGAGCGGATTGTAGAAAAAATGGCCCATGCGCCCGCTGATTTATTTCGCATTAATAACCGTGGCTATATCAAAGAAGGATACTATGCTGATTTAGTGGAAATTAATACGGGACGGAAAACACAAGTGAATAAAAACAATGTTTTCTATAAATGTGGCTGGTCACCATTTGAGGGAATCACCTTCAACCATGAAGTAAGCCGAACCTTTGTTAATGGTCGTTTAGTATATGAGGGCGGTAAAATCATTGAAGGAAGTAACGGAAAACGCCTTTTGTTTAATCGATTATGAGACTAGCTGTAAGTGTATTTTGCTTTTTCGTTTTATTCTCTTGTCAATCGACAAACCCTCAAAACCAAGTAATTGAGGAGGATAAAATGATCGAAATCATGGCTGATGTTTATGTATTAGAAATGCATTATCAAAAAAAATACGGTGCACCTGTACAGTATAAAAAACACTTAGACCGGGCATTGAAAACGCTATTTACATCCCACGGAATAAGCCGTGATTCTTATGAGAAAAGTTTTACTTATTACGCATCAAAACACGAGCAGTTTATCCACATGAACGAGGAAGTCATTCAACGATATAATGCGGAATTACTCGAAAAATAGATCCTGATCTTCTTGCATTTTCAGCTGTTCAAGATGTTGAACCAAACTAACGATTAACCGTTGTTTTTGTTCGCCTTCATCCGCTTGCTTCTTTACATATTCCTTTAATATCAGCTCTGATTCAAGCAATTGTTGCTCTTGAAAAGGTCCGTCCATATGCTCAATTAATGTCAAACACTCTAAGGTTCCTAGATAATCTAACTGCACGGCCAACTCAATAAAGCGCTCTAATTCAGCACTAAAATCCAAACGTGTGTTCCAAAGAATATTTACAATTTGAGCACGAACTTTGCTGAATTCTGGCATAGTAAGCAGGGAAATCCACGCTTCCTTGGCTCCTTTAATGGTTATGGAAGATAGTAATTCATAAAGTGCTTTCTTCTGCGGCAATTCAGTGTGTGTTAAATAACACCTAAATAGTTCGGGTAATTGAGAGGTTTTGCCTTTTTCTTCTATTAATTCCACCCCGTTTAATACCGTTTCCAAATCGGCAGATTGAAGCATTTCTAGTGGGGTAAGTTTACGCGTTGACATAGGGTTCGATTAAATTTGTTAATTGAATAAAAGCATCTACGGTGAGTTGCTCGGGACGTCGTGAATCAAACGCTTCCGTCAAGGTTACGTTCGGAAAAACGGCCCTAATTGAGTTTCTTAAGGTTTTACGGCGTTGGTTAAAGGCTGCTTTTACTACTTTAACAAAGAGTTTTTCATCGCAACCTAATTCCTTTCGATTGTTTCTTACACAGCGAATTACGCCAGATTTCACTTTTGGTGGGGGGTAAAAAGACCCTGGTTCTACGGTAAACAAATAACTTACATCGTAGTATGCTTGCATCAAAACACTTAAAATGCCATACTCTTTACTTCCCGGGGGTTCGGCAATTCGTCGTGCAACCTCTTTTTGAAACATCCCAAGAATTATCGGAATTTGATGGGTTGATTCAAGGCATTTAAATAAAATTTGAGAAGAAATGTTATACGGAAAATTCCCTACAACACAGAACTGGTCATCTTGAAAGTATTCGCCAAAGTTTGCTTCTAAGAAATCTTGACTATAAACTTTACTGAATTCAGGATGTGCTTTTTTTAGATAAAGGATTGATTCTAAATCTACTTCGAATGCACAAAAATCAATGTCGGTACGTTGTAACAAAAAATCTGTAATAGCACCCTTGCCAGGACCAATCTCAACCACCTTCATAGGTGTTTCAAAGACAGGTAAAGCCTGTACGATTTTCTCACATATGGCCGTATTAATTAAAAAATGCTGACCTAGGTGCTTTTTTGCTTTAACATTCATGGGTTGAGTTCAGAGATTAAATCCATTGTGGTTCTAAAGGCCACGAATTTACCTTCGTAACGCGCAGAATGTTCCATCTGTAAGGCTGGCGCGTGGGCAGAAAGATACTGTTCAAAATCCTGTTTACTAAGAGCCCAATAAAGAACCGAAAATGTACATTCACCGGCTTCGTTACCATGTACTTTTGAAAGCACACACTTAGTAAAGCAATTAGTTTTAAGGACCGCTGGAATATGAACGTTTTGCATCCAATGAACCCAATCGGTTTCAATGGATGGGTCGATACTAACGGTTACATTGTATAACATAATTAGGGATTCTGTTTAAAACATTGATATGGATTGGTAAATGAGACCTCTTCTCCCCAATCTCCTCGAAATACTACGGCAAAGGATAAGCCTCCGCTAAAGGTATACACCTGCTGAATTGCCTGGTCGAAATTATAGTCCCACACATTAAAGGGTATCTTATTCGAACCAGAAAACTGTTTCCCTGGTAAAAAAAGGACTTGGGATCCTTTTGTAAGTTGGTAGGTTTGTGTGGCACCCGATCGAATTAGCGTACTATACACAGGGGATCCCGCAAGCTCATTAAAGGCTATTATTAGCACATCATAGGCCGAGGAATTCTTACACTTTATGGTAGATTTTCCGTTGAACTCAGCGAGTGAAGTCGTACCCTCCAAGGTGTTATCGGTGGTACTATCCCCAAGCGGTTTTGGATTATAGTAATGATCATTTAATCCATTCGTTAACGAAGTATATAGGGCTTCTGCCTTTTTATTTACAAACGCTTGCCTGATTTGATAATTAACCCCACTGGAACTGGAACTTAACAAAACGGTTGATCTAATCGGTTTTCCACTTCTTAACGTGGTATCAATGTAAATTCGTTCACTCGCTGTAAAATAAGTTAATGACGAATTCGGCGTTACGACTAATGCCCCATCTTCGACTAAAAACACCCAATTAAATAGAAAAAAGCATGAAAGGAGTCCTATTGTGCCGAGTGCTAGTCGAACCATTAAAGGCCTGCTTATTTTAAGCTTCTTCGGTTCTTTTTTTTGAATGTTTAACTGCCCCTTCTGAAACCCATTCCACGCCTCATTAACGGACTGTTTTACCGCCTCAGGTAATTCTATTGATTTTAACTTAGACAGGATAAATCCAGCGGAAGTAGGCGAGCAATACGGATTCTGAATCAAGCGAAGTGATTGTTCGACAAATTGAATTCGCAAGACTTCCCATTCTTTCGGGAACAGGCTGTAAGCTGTTATTTTTTCAGGGGCGAGAAATGCATGAATTGCTTGGTTAAATGAATCAGGAGAGGTTACATTTAAAGAAAATTCAAGGTCGTTTTGCCGCGTTACTTGACTGGAAATGTACGGCAGGGTTGTTTTAACTGCGGTTGCATCCACCACACAAAAATAGCTTATGTAATTTGTTAATGCGCCCCAAAAGTCATCTTCCCGTGGTTGGAATTCCGGTAAAAAATGTGCGGTATAGCGTTTAAAATCAGGTAATAATGCGTTTTTAAGAAGCATCGACGAATCTTTAAACGAGGTGGTAACATTGCCTTGTAAAAAAGATAATAAGGATGAATTCGACTCAATCCATGCATTAAAAAGAGCCGTTTGTTCAGATTGAATCTGCTCAAAACCAACCACTTCATCAAGTGTGATCAAAGAGTTCCGTTCAGACTGAGTATAGAAACGCATGGTCAAAGGTACTGATTTTTAATTCCATGTCTTTTTGTTATCTTTGATTAAATTCTTAAACGATCAACTATGAAAAAATTGTTACTTTCTTTTGCTGCAATCGGCCTTTTAGTATTGTCGGTTGATGCCCAATCATGTACCCCAGGTGCAAATTTTGTGGATTCTACATACGGTGTATGGCCTGATACTACGCAAAATTTTCCTCCAGCAGCGGCAAACGTTGCCTATTCTACGGACTTAAACTTTAAAGTTCCAGCCACAGTAACTGCCGAGCTTGATGCTTCTGGTCAATTTGTTGGTTCACCAATTCAAGGGTTTACTGTAACTGGAGTTGTAGGCTTACCAAGTGGTTACAACTATGCGTGTAACATCGCAAACTGTACCTATGCCGGTGGGGCCAACGGGTGCGCAAATATTTGGGGAACCACGGCAACTACAGGAACATACACTATTACGATTGAAGTAGATGCAACCGTTATGGTTACCTTAATCCCGGGACTTCCACCAACACCAGTTACTCAAAGTGTTTCTTTCAGCGGGTATAAAATAATTGTTGGAACTGCGGGATTGATTACATCAGTAGTAGAGCCTTTATCTATTTATCCAAACCCATCAAACGGACAAGTTTCTATCAAAGGAATTGTTGCGGATGTACTTACCATTACAAACTTAAATGGACAAGTGATATTGACTAAAAATGTATCTGGTCAAACACAAACCAGTCTTGATTTATCTTCACTAAACGCTGGGGTTTACTTTGTAAATACCTCAGGGGGACTAGGAAAAGAAACGATTCGCTTTATTAAGAACTAAAGTTCTGATGCATCATTGAAAAGGCCGCGATTGCGGCCTTTTTTATTATTCAATGGCTTGTTTTACCACCTGATAAATTTCCCAGGTGGTTTTGTCATAAACGTAAACCAAAACATGCATATTCGCTGCATTATAGGTTCCATCTAATTGATTTGGAACAGCGAAACTATAATTCACATAGTACTTATCCCCGATTAGGTCTGCACTGATAAGCGTACGGCCAAATGGTGTATTATTCAAATTACCTCGATGGATATCGCGATGGATGTACGTTGAATTGTGTGAGTTATCACTCATTTTTTGATCGCCAACTAACGAGTCTTCAACCAAACACGCAACAATACCTAATTGAGAAGAAATAGATTGATTAATTTTTTCTACTTCCACATGTAAGAACGCTCCTTTAGTACTCGGGTAATAGTTAAGAGCGGTTTGAATATTAACGTTCAACGCATTTTGGGCAAGTACATTTGAAACCATTCCGGTCCATGCCCCTGGACTCTGAAAAATCACCCCACCGTTATTTATTCTAGAGACCGTTCCTCGTGGGTTTCCAACAAACCCACCATCATTTATCCCAAAATATTGTGCAATCGCTAAGCCATCGGTCGTGGTAAAATCTAAGGGGTATTCTGGAAGCGTGACCGTTTGAAAATCACCAATCCCGGTTGGTCCAGCATGAATGGATAAGGGGAAAACACGGCCAGGGTTTGCTTCATATAAGGCATGTGCAAGGTCGGCGGCTGCAGGACAATAAATGCATTTATGCCCTGTAAAGTCCTCTAAGAGGATGTTTCTATTCGTATTTGTGTTTTGCGAGAATTGTGGCCACTCATTGGCTAAATAATCCGACCAATTACCTGGATAAAGGGTAGTATCTAATCCGCTGGTTGAACCCGGTGGATAAGGATTGGAAACATGGTCACAACTCGAGCTCACGAAAAGGAGCACTACAAAAACCCATAACAATCGATTCATTTCTTAAAAACTTTGAGTGAAACTTAAGGTAAGGCCATTGTTGGCTGGTACAAAACGACAAACGCCGCCTACACAAAATAATCCGGCCCGTTGACGCCCATAGGAAAGCATAACACGTGTCGATTCATGAATATAGCCGCAGGTGAGGTTCGGATAATTCACGCGCTTATTTGCATCTGGATTCCCATAATTATATTGATTAATAAAGCTCACAAAATAGCTTGGTGAGACCGTATATTCAATTAATGCCGTAGCCCAATTTCCTTTGTCATTAATCGCTCCATCATCCTTCTTGTTTACAAACATTCCCTGAAGCTCAACGCGAATGTTGTGTTTAGAATTAATTTTATAAGACGCTTCAAGCACACCAATATGAGATGAAATAATACCTGTGGCATCATTAGAAACTTTAGCGATGTCATTATTAATGGTAATATTAAAATAGGAAACCAAAAGGAGGAGTTTCTTATTAATTCTACGCGTGATGTTTACATTAATGTCTCTCCAATATAAGCTATCGCTTTTATCGAACAAGTGCGTTTCATATGCTACACGGCTCGAATCAAATTGATTAATACCACTGGTATGCTGAACGGGGCGATACGTTGTAGATGCATTAACGCCAAGCGTAGTTCCGTATTTTCCTCCCAATGTGGAACCCTTCTTAATGGTGTATAAAAAATCTGCTTGATAAGCGACTTCTCCTAAAGGTTGCGTTGCATAAGGATATAATGTAGCCACCAAATTATAGGTGTGCGTTTTATTGAGTGCAGGAAGGTAATTAATGAAAACGTCTTGAAGTTCCTTATTCCGATCTGAGCGGTAGCTCATGTTATCTACTGATTTTGCAGAAAGCGAAAAACCAATTCCTTTTTTGGAGTACCCCAAATTAACTACCGCGGCATGACCATAGTTATAAATTTTTCCATTATCTAACGAGGGGTCTTGTTCTTTTTGGATGTATTCCCCGTCTAAGCGAAAGTTCTTATACTGCAATTTCATCCGACCACCATATGCACCTACATTCTCAGGCAACACCAGTTGATCATCATCATCAATTTGGTATTTACTTACGAAACTTCCTCCTAGAATTACATCTAATGGGAATGTGCTGAGCTTAGCAAAGGTTTCGTTTAAATGGATATCTGCGTCAATACCTCGCACGATACCCGCCGAATTAACAATACGGCCCGCCTCAAACGAAAGCCGTTGCTGACCATATACCCCCTTGATTTGAATTCCCTTGTATGGTTTAAAAATAATGCGTGCGCCATCTAAAACATTATCATAGCCTAAAGCCCGGTCTTCATATGCTCTAAGTGCTAGGCCATTACCAAATTGCTCATAAAAATGCCCGAGGGTTACATCAACTTTTGAATTTGAATACCCCACATAACGCATACCTAGACCTGTTCCGTCAAAGCGATTTGGATATCCTTGAATTCGAGGCAAATAACTTTCTAAACGCATCCCCGCTTTAAACCCGGCATTCGTGTAAAAAACATTCATATATGAATTCACCAAACCTTTAGAAGGAGGCTGAATGGCATTAATCACAGGGTCGTCATTCAAATACTGAAACGTAGATTCAATATTGCCTGTAAAATTGCCTTGTGACCAAACATATTGGCCTGTAAATAAGATTATCGAAATCCAGCTATTCGCTAGTAAGTTTTTTGATTTCTTCATATAGTTTTTCTTCGTCCCCCGGCGCATAATTGTTGTGAGTGTATACAATGTTGCCGTTTTTGTCAAGTAAAAACGTATGGGGGACATTATTAACGCCCATGCTTCGCTTGAAATCACCATTAGGATCTAATAACACCGTATAATCCCATGCCTTTCCATTCACATAAGTAATTACATCACGCTTAGTTTTTTCATCATCTATAGAAACCGCTACTAAGTTTACACCTGTTTCCGTTTGCCATTCTTCATAAAGATCATGAATTGCCATTAATTCTTTTTTACAAGGGGCGCACCAAGTTGCCCAAAAACTAATAACCACGGGGCCAGAAAAACCAAAAGCGGCTGTATTTACCTCTTTCCCATTGATGTCTTTCAACAACACGGAAGGAACTTTTTTTACATCCAAAGAATCTGATTTTATAAGTTGCGTTTTAGCAAGAAAAGGTAAGCTTATCAAAAATGCTATAAATAAATGTTTCATACGTTGTTAAATTTTCCTGTGCTTAGCAAATACTTTGCCATTTCAAATTTACACGAAAAAAGAATATTTACATGGTATCCATTTGGAAACCATCGTATTTTTATTAACTTTGAGGAGAATGACATTCGCTTATGACTAAAATTTTCTACCTCCTTATCGTTTCGTTTTTAATGGGTTCTGCCATTGCACAAGACAACATTGTAATTCATTTAGATGGTCAAACCACTGACCTTTCTTCTGGGGGCGGACCACATACGGTTGCTGCACCATCTGCTGCTGCCTTTGATGTTACCTTTAATGTCTACAACAACGCGGCAAACACTCAAAAATGGAGAATTACTAGAACACATATTACTGTTCCCACTGGTTGGGCAGATGGTCTTTGTTGGGGGCATTCTACGGATCCATTTGGTGGCTCTTGTTATTCAAGTACTCAAATGAATTCGTCTCCTTGGACCTCACCGGGTGGTGCGGCTGTACTTTTTGATCTTTTACCTGGCGAATATGGTAAAATGAAGCCCGATTTTAATCCTGCTGACGGCATAAGCGGAACGGGTCATTACCGCTATTATATTACTAATGCGTCGGGTACGACATATTTGGATTCGGTAGACGTTATTGTTGATTATGTAGCGGACGTGAAGCCTCTTAAAGATCCGGTAACAGTTACCTTAGTTCCTAATCCAGCGGATGATTATATTAATATTTCTGTTAGTGGTACAGAATCATTTCAATTTAAAATATTGGATGCCATGGGTTCAACCCTCATGCGCGACCAAGTGAGTTCAACAAAAAAAATCAATACGTCTGAATTTAAAAGTGGCGTTTACTTTATTTCTTTTGAAGGGCAAGGAACCAAACCATTCACTCGAAAAGTGATCATTCGCCATTAATTGGCCTTAAAATGGCTAAACAAAAGCACCGAGGTGCGCCCCATAAAAAATCAGAGCGGAAATCTAGCGGAGGATATAGGTCGCTTGTACTCAATGTTTTTGCAAAAAATCAAGGCGCAACCTTAACCCACAAACAACTGTGTTATTTATTGTCCGCAAATGCCCCCAATGAACGACAACATGTGTTTGACGCGCTCATGGCCTTAGTTGAAAAGCGGCAGCTTAATCAATTAAATCATCACAGTTTTACCCTCCCGATTCAGACTCCAGAAGAGGGAATTCTTGAAATGAATCCCAAAGGTTTTGGATTTGTTCGAATTGAAGGTTCAACGAATGACGTTATGATTCGTGAGGAAAACAAAGGGATGGCCATTGATGGAGACCGGGTGCAATTCACTATAATTAAAGACAGAAACGGCAAGCGAGAGGGGCTTATATTAAATGTATTGGAGCGCGCTCGTATGCAGTTAGTTGGTACTATTCAAGTCCGAAATCATAAAGCGATATTATATCCGGACTCAGCAAAATTCGGAGTACCAGTAGAAATTCCAGAAAGCAAGTTAAATGGCGCACAGCAAGGAATGCGTGCCGTTGTAAAAATAACCGTTTGGCCAGAACAACGAAAAATGCCTTATGGGGAAGTTGTTGCGCTGCTCGGTTATGCCGGGACGAACGATGCTGAAATGATCTCGATATTAATTAATCAGGGATTTGACCCATTTTTTCCCGACGAAGTTCTACGAGAGGCCAGTTTAATTTCAACAGAAATCACGAACGAAGAAATAGCAAAAAGACTTGATTTAAGGGACATAACAACCTTTACAATTGACCCAGTAGATGCTAAAGATTTTGACGATGCCATTTCTTTTGAACCCTTAGAAAACGGAAACCTTAAAATTGGTGTTCACATTGCAGATGTGGGACATTATATACAAGAGGGTTCCGCGTTAGATAAAGAAGCATTAAAGCGTTCGAATTCGGTGTATTTAGTTGACCGGGTAATGCCTATGTTGCCGGAGCAACTTTCAAATGTACTTTGTTCGTTGAGGCCACATGAAGACAAGTTAGCATTCTCTGCGATCTTTGAATTCAACGAGCAACATGAAATCATAAATTCTTGGTATGGTAAAAGTGTAATTCATTCGAATCGAAGATATACCTATGAAGAGGTTCAAGAAGTTATTGAAGGAAAGGAGGATCAATATGCACCAGAATTACACACCATAAATAAAATCGCTAAACTACTTCGTGCTACCCGCTTTAAAAAAGGCGCATTAAATATCGTCTCAGAAGAACTTAGGTTTGTGTTGTCTGAAACTGGGGTGCCCACAGGCACACTACTGAAAACCTCAAAAGAATCACATCAGCTCATTGAAGAGTTTATGTTATTAGCCAATCGATCTATCGCCGCTTATTTGACTCCGAAAAAAGAGAAGGCGGAAACATACACTACCGTTTACCGAGTGCATGATTTACCTGATTTAGAAAAGCTTGGCTTGCTAACCCTATTTTGTGAAAAATTCGGGCTTGAATTACATATTAATCAAATCCAAGAGGCCGCTATTAAGCTTAATAAGCTATTAAAAGAGATTGAAAACGAACCCTTCTTCTCGCTAATTCAGGGCATGGTAGTAAGGTCCATGGCAAAGGCTGTTTATAGCACGAACAATAAAGGGCATTTTGGGCTTGCCTTCAAGGAATATACACATTTTACTTCGCCTATACGGCGGTATGCCGACCTCATCGTACATCGGCAACTGTTTGAAAAAACCGAAACCGGCAGTGTAAAACATAGAACTAATCTGGAAGAAGTATGTAAACGAATTTCCGCGAATGAACGAAAAGCCATTGAGGCAGAACGAGAATCAGTGAAGTATTTTCAAACCCTCATGTTAATAGACCATATCGGAGAGACATTTGAAGGTATTGTTTCAGGAATTTCAGAATATGGAATCTTTGTAAAATTAACAGCTAATAATTGCGAAGGAATGGTATCCATTCAATCGATTACAGCAGATCGGTATTTATTTGACCCTGAACGCTATGCTGTGGTTGGCAAACGAAGCGGAAAAACAATTAATCTCGGGGATACCGTTACAGTTACTGTTGACGAAGTAAGTCCCCGAAAACGCCAAATCGATTTAATTCTAACCTCGCACTAATCGTTATTCGGGGGAAAATGGATTGCTGCCAGAAACACGCTGTAATTCGTGTCCTTTTCTGAACATTTTTTGCGTTATCGGCTTTCCATTGCTACCATAAACAATGAATAATCCATCTTTCAACCCGTTCTTGTAGTGGATTTCATTCATTTTATTTCCTCGTCGATCATTTTGATAAAATTCTCCATGAAGCAGTCCGTTTTTAAATGTTGAAACCACTGCGGGCACAACTCCTCCTGGATAAAAATTAATCCACTTACCAACCTTTTTACCTAAATGATATTTTCCCGACTCTTTAATTGAAAAATCAAGCTGAGAATATGCTTTATAAGCCCCATGCTCCACGCTTTGTTTTTCTTTAAATCCTAAAGCAACGACATCTTGTGACGCATTTTTTAGCGTTTTAACCTTGTAAGATACCTCTTGTTTTTTCCTTCCATTGTTATAGAATTCGGTCCATTTCCCGGTCTTATTACCTTGCTTATAGCGCCCAAACAACAGTAGTTTTGCTTCTGGACTGAACGAATACCATGCCCCATGAAGTTTTCCCTCCTTGTAAAAGGAGGTATTCTTAACCCTCCCGTTTGGCCAAAAATTCTTCCACTCCCCTTGTTCTTTCCCTCTATCATACGCCCCTTGAAGCAAGATTGTACCGTCTTCATACCATGTCTGCCAAAGACCTTGTTTCAAATCGGATTCATATTTCCCTTTTTTAAAGGGCGTACCATCTTTGTAATAATAATTCCACTCACCCGACTTTAATCCGTTATCAAACGAAGCCGTATAAGACAGTTCACCAGAGGAATAATAATAAGTCCATACACCTTGTTGCAAATTAGACTTAAACATACCCTTCATGTCTTCGCCACCGTCAAATCTTCTCCATATCCAATTCCCTTCCTTTTTACCCAACTGATATGTTCCTTCCGTTTGCAACACCCCGTTTTCAAAATACACTTGATAGGGTCCGTCTAACGAATCTTGAATGAAACTTTGCTGTTTTTCGATGTTCCCGTTCGGGAAATAGAACAGCCACTTACCCTGTTTTTTGCCTCCCAAAAACGCGCCTTCAATCGATGGTCTTCCTGAGGCCAGTAATTCTATAAAGGGCCCATCTCTTAATCCATTATTAAACGTATATGATTCTTTAAGTCCGCCATACGTATAATATGTGTTCACCTGTCCTTTACCAGCAACAACCGTTTGAGTGTGCAACGAATCATTCTCAAAATAATCCAGCAAATACGTTGTGTCATTCCTAACTAATTCCGTTTTCCAACTTGAGGCATCTGAATAGTAATAATTCCACAACCCTTCAGGAGAACCTAATTGATAATTGCCTTGAATTAGCAGGATGCCTTTTTCATTGTATTCTTTAAAGGTAGAATCCGGAACATTGAATTGAGCAAAATACTGTTGCTTAATTTGCTTATTGGGAAAGTACGTGGTTTGTTTGCCGTGCATTCGATTTCGATAAAAAAACCGCTCCTCTTCAATCGAACCGTCAAGCGCATAGAACGTCCATTTTCCATGTTTTTCAGTAGTTGTTGGGTTGATTTCATCCAAGTAATAACAGCCTGTAGAGTGAAGTCTTTTGTTATTAGCATCCCAAAACACTTTTACTTTGGGACTCAAATTTTCAGGCAAGACCTTTTGAGAATGTACGGCATAGCTCAGAAAGACAATAAAAAAGAGCCACAAATACTTCATAAGAACTAAACGGAGAGGCTTATACATGTTACATCTATATTAACTGCCGAAGGATTAGGAAAACACCAGTGCCAGAAAAAACAACGCCGATAAGTAAATTGAGGGCTTTCAATAAATTAATGGTCACTAACGGTTTTAGTTTGTTTGCCACATATGCCTTTAAACAATCAATCCCAAAAAAGGTAATTAATATAATCGCTAAATAAATAGAAATATGTATATCGCTTTCATATTTAGCAACTAAATCAAATCCTTTTGCAACGA
>JBEGMB010000011.1:0-2850 GCA_041183245.1 Bacteroidota bacterium | reverse complement strand
TGTATTTCTTGGATTAAGTAGCTCCGAAGGCACCCCTTCGCATGACGTAGGAATGGCTAATTCAAACATTGGAAGGGTTTCAAAATCTACCCCATCAAGTTTACCTTCCAAGGCTGCAGTTATCATCGCTCGGGTATAGGAAAGTTTCATTCTACTCCCTACCCCATAGCTACCACCGGTCCAACCGGTATTGATTAACCACACGCAAATGTCAGTACCTTCTAATTTCTCTCCGAGTAATTTAGCATATTTAGCCGGATGCAAGGGTAAAAACGCCGCACCAAAGCCTGCTGAAAAGGTTGTGGTAGGTTCGGTAATTCCAACTTCCGTCCCTGCTACTTTTGCAGTGTAGCCTGACATAAAATGATACATGGCCTGCTCTTTTGTTAGGCGGGAGATTGGAGGCAAGACACCAAAGGCATCAGCGGTTAAAAAGAAAATGTTTTTTGGTGCGCTTCCAATGGATGGACGCGCGATGTTATCGATATGAAAGATTGGATAGGAAACCCGGGTGTTTTCTGTAATCGATCCATCGGCATAGTTCGGTTCGTTGGTTCCTTCATTAAACCCAATATTCTCTAAAAGCGCTCCCGGCTTAATGGCATCATAAATTTGAGGTTCTTTTTCACGACTCAAGTCGATTGTTTTCGCGTAACAGCCCCCTTCAAAATTGAACACTTCATCGTGTGCCCAACCGTGTTCGTCATCACCAATTAAGCGGCGATTCGGATCAGAAGAAAGTGTAGTTTTTCCGGTTCCAGATAAGCCGAAGAAAATCGCAGTATCGTTGTCTTTACCGATGTTGGCAGAGCAATGCATAGACAACACAATCTTTTGGTGCGGAAGGATAAAATTCAAGGCGGAGAAAATTCCTTTTTTAATCTCTCCGGTATATCCTGTACCGCCAATTAAAATCATTTTGCGCGTAAAATTCAGGATCGCAAAATTAGACTGACGTGTACCGTCAACTGCGGGGTCTGCTAAAAATCCAGGGAGACAGATGACATGCCATTCCGGATCAAAGGTGCTCAATTCCTCTGCTGAGGGGCGCAAGAACATGTTGTATGCGAATAAATTCGACCATGGGAATTCAGCAACTACCCGAAGGTTTAATTGATACGTTGGAGAAGCGCAGGCATAGCCATCACGAATAAACAACTCCTTACCTTCTGCATAAGCGCGCATTTTATCATACAGCCGATCAAAGGCATCTGAAGCAAAGGGAATATTGACATTACCCCACCATACTGCCTCCTCTGTTTGCGCATCTTTAACGATGAAGCGATCTTGCGGAGATCTTCCAGTAAATTTTCCTGTATTAATAGCTAAGGCGCCGTTGGTTGCTAATTTACCTTGTCCGCGCTCAAGTGTGGCACGAACCAATTCGTCCGGTGCTAAATTCCAATATTCTGCCGAGGCGTTTTCAAATCCTAGGGAAGTTTTTAAATCGGAATATGTTCCGAGCGTACCAAATTTCGACATAGTCGTTTACTTGAAAATTGTTTGGCAAAGCTACGTGAATTGAACAGAGAAAAACGCTAAAAACAGTCGGTTTTTACTAACACCACCCGTATATTTCTGTGGAGAAAATAAATTGTAAAATGTCTATTTTTTTTGTATATTCAAGTAAGTGTCAAACATACACTTTCAATACCTAATTGAATCGATTAGAATGATTAAATTCGTAGTCATGAAAAAGCGAACGCTGTTAACTATTGTTGTTGCATGTATTGCATTACTTGGTGTATTTGCTCTGTCGGGCCTTGACGCACCGATTAAACCGCAAGCGCAAAATCAATGGTTAAGTGAGCCATTTCAGGGTATAACTGCATATGATGAACTCATGCGAGCCATTGACACCCATGTGGTTTGTTTAAAAAACAACCAATGTTTGCCTTTAAATGATTTAAATGTACCCACTGTTTATGTAAGTCTAGGGGGAAATTCTGATGCCTTACACCAAGGAATTAAACGTTTTTCAGACGGACGATTCATTCAAGTATTTGATGAGGAAGACTTGACAACATTGGATACCCTAAAGACAGAACGGATTATACTAAGTATACATCCGGTGCATCCTGATTCGCTTACGATCAATGGATGGATATGGGAAGCATTACGGCGTATTCCATCCGCAAGGGAACGAATTCTATTAACCTTTGGTAAAATCCCTCCGCAAATGACTTCGCTGATCAGTACCTTCGATGGAATTTTGATGGCACCAGAAAATCACACGCACATGCAAGATCGGATTTCTCAGCAGGTAATGGGTGCCATTCCAATTGAAGGAAAATTAAGGCAAGGTCTTGGGGTGTTCAAGCGTGGGACAGGAATAAAAGTAGCAGTGAATGGTCGATTACGCTTTAGTACTCCGGAAGAATTAAGGATGCGAAGCGCAGATTTTAACCGCATCGATCAATTGGCTAAAAACGGAATAACTTCGGGGGCTTATCCGGGATGTCAAATAGTAGTAGCTGTAAAAGGATCCATAATTTATCGTAAATCATTCGGGAATTTCACTTACGAATCCACGTCAAAGAGCGTAGAAAATGAGGACCTGTATGACATTGCTTCAATAACAAAAATTGCTTCATCCACGCTCATTGCAATGAAGTTACATTATGAAAAGAAATTGAACCTAAATGCATCGCTTGGTACATATATCCCAGAAGTCACGGGAGAAACTCCATACCGAAGCATCATTATACGGGAGATGATGGCCCACCAAGCGGGACTTGAACCATTCATCCCATTTTACAAGCGTACCTTAACCGAGGAAAAACCAATAGCCCCTTGGTATAGTAAAACAAAGGATGAAGAACACGGGTTAGAAGTCGCGAATGAATTATT
>JBEGMB010000010.1:0-2704 GCA_041183245.1 Bacteroidota bacterium | reverse complement strand
ACGGAACTCAATATGATAGTGTAATCATTAACAACAATGGGAATATTTCATTTTTAGCGCCTTATTTCGAATTTACGGCCAACCCTTTCCCGGACCCAAGCTATAATATGATCGCTCCTTTTTGGGGAGATGTAGACACTCGTTCCGCTAATGGAGGAAGTGTGTGGTACAAAGTTACAAACGATGCCATGATTGTTATTTGGGATCACGTTGGATATTTTAATATGAACGATAACTTAACGAACACCTTTCAACTGGTGATTTCCAATGGTCAGGATACAATTATACACGGTAATAATAACATTTCATTTTGTTACGGAGACATGCAATGGACCACTGGTGATGCCTCATCGGGAGTTAGTGGGTACGGGGGATTTGCTGCTACCGTTGGCGTGAATATCGGCAACGGAGTTGACTTTTTCCAAGTAGGTCAGTTTGATGCACCCGGAATAGGGTTTGATGGGCCTTACGCATTCCCAGATCAAATTGATTTTTTAGACGATCAAGAAGTTTATTTTGATGTTGCTGGTATGAATGCCTCAAACATCCCTCCTTTGGTAATTAATAGCAACATTTGCGATACTATTGATGTCTATACCGGCGACACCCTTCACAAAAGCATGAACCTTGCTCAATTTTCGTTGTCACTAATGACCCCGGAATTTGGTCAACTAATTTCCTACGAAATTTCAAGCGATGCCCCAACTGGATTCAGTTATGTAGAAAACGTTAGTAACAACGATTACATCAATTTAGCATGTTCTTTCGATGCCCATGGACTAGAAGAAGGCATATATCATATTTCTATAAACGCTTCAGACAACGGAGTTCCGGCAGAAAGTATGCAAAAGATAATCCCTGTGAGGGTGCATCAAAGCCAATTGGCAAATATTCAAACCCAAGTCATTGCCGGTCTACGGGTGTATCCAAACCCTTCAAACGGAGCATTTTCTATAACGGCCGACGACGAATTAACACATATATCCCTGATATCAATGAATGGAAGTGTTATATTAGAGCGCTCTTTGAACGGATTTAAAACCGAAATTAATCACATAGCGCCGGGTTCATATTTACTTCGCGCAGTAGACCGAAATGATGCGGCACAAACCTTACGCGTAGAAGTTTTGCCATAGAAAAAAGCACAAATTAAAATCAAAGCCATCGGTAACGATGGCTTTTTTATTCGCAGTCAATAACATTTCAATGTGGAAATCTAAACTCGCGGGTCAAATTGGGTCATGGAATGCTTGTTAATTTAGCGTGACAAAATATTGACGATCATGAGAAATAACGCGAAATTGTTTTTAACCCTATTTGGAATTTTTGTTTTCAACCTTGCAATGCTGGCCCAAGACAACAGCATTGGTGGTGGAGAAGATGCTGCTGCAACAAGCAGTAAAGGTGGTGGAATGCCGCCAATTCCTTGGGAATTTATTATACCTCTGGGGATTCTCTTGTTTTATACTTTGTATGTAATCTACGAACGGATTCTATATATCCGAAGAATGGTGAAATTTGATGCCAAATTGGTTGATAATATGCAACCACACCTTGAGAAAGGTAATATTGCTGATGCCATGGGTATGGTTAAAAACCAAGACGGTGCGTATGCTTCAATTGTTAAGGAAGGATTAGAAAGTATAGAAAGTAGCTTAAAACCTAATGAAGTAGAAGCTAACATGGAGAAAATCGCCAATATTGAAATTGGTAAGATGGATAAAAACTTAGGCCATTTGGGATTGATTGCTGGTATTGCACCTACCATTGGATTTATTGGAACGATATCCGGAGTAATTACGGTATTTTACGATATTTCTAAAACTGAAAATGTTTCCATTGGAATCATCTCTGAAGGACTTTATGAGAAAATGTTCTCTTCAGCTGCGGGTCTTATTGTTGGATTAATCGCCTATGCGGGATATCACATTTTGAACTCAGTGATTGATTCAAATACCTTACGCATGCAACAGGTAATCCTTAAATTCACGAAACTAACTCGTCCATAATCATGGCATTAAACAGAAATAGACGTCGGCACATTGAGGTAGCCACTGGAGCCTTGAGTGATATCATGTTCTTTTTGCTCTTGTTCTTTTTGATTATTTCAACCCTTGCTAATCCTAACGTTATTAAGGTTCCTTTACCCGAATCAAATACGACGCTTAAAACCAATAAATCTCACTTAACGTTGTCCGTACAATATGTGGATGATAAGTACATTTATTGTTTTGACAAAGATCTTGAAAATCAAATCATTGACAACGACGAGGCCTTGATGTCGCAATTGGTATCACGGACAAAAGCACTAAATGATGACATCGTTGTAGTACGCTTTGATAAGAATGCACAAGCCCAAAAACTGGTGGATTTGTTTGAAATCGCAAAAGCAGCTAATGTGAAATTACGCTTAGGCACGGTAGTAAAAAACTAAGGCAAAAAAAAAGGTTCAACTTGCGATGGCAAGTTGAACCTGTATTTGTCGATATTTTTTTTGCTCCATTATTGTCAAAAACTCATTGAGGCGTAGTTTTAACGAACCATTTCTAAACGAAGTCTGCAAACTAAAATCACCTTTTATTAATTTAACAAACTCTAATTTACCTTGAGGGGTAATTCCTGAGACCATCAAAATTCCAGGAGCTGCTGGGATTTGTTCTGCCATTTTTTTGAACGATTCAAACATGGCGTCATAGTCTAATTG
>JBEGMB010000009.1:0-9114 GCA_041183245.1 Bacteroidota bacterium | reverse complement strand
TCCAACTTACGCGCGCTTTTTTTACCTTAAGTAAGGCAGATGTAGCTTACAAGGCGTCGAAAAATCAGCGACTGCTGGTCGAAGTCACCCTGATGGAGTTAGGTTCTTTACAACAAGAGGCTGAAAAAAAAAATCCTTAACGGATCCAATTAGTATCCTTCCCTTTGCTAAACAATCGTTACGTCCACAGCAAAGTCAAGAGAAGCAAGTAAAACCTTCGCTTAGTTTACCCAAAGTTGAACTGGAAAAAAAACCAAACACGCTTGAAAAACCTACAGGTAGTTTATCTGAAAGTACCCTAAGCATAAAAGCCCAATTGGCCGAGCATCGCATGAAACAAGTGGTGCCGGAAGAGGATAAACCCAGGGATCAATTCAGCGCGGATGCCATGATTTCTTGCACACGCAGGTATGCTCATATCCTTAAAGGACTTGGGAAAGAAACGTTTTATCATGCATTGATTAAACGCGATCCCAAACTTAATGACGAAACCATTACCTTGATTGTAGATAATGAAGTCCAAGTAGCTTACATAACCCCGATTCTTCAGGAATTTGTTGATTTTTTAAAAACTGAACTAAAAAACGGATTCATTGAAGTGAAACTATTAGTAACAGAGGTCGCTGAATCCGAACAAAAACCGGTAACAGGAAAAGATAAGTATCAAGCCTTAGCGCGCAAAAATCCGAACATCCATACCCTCAAAAATCGATTTAATTTAGACATTGAATTTTGATATGGAATTGGTTTATCATGATTTATCGCGGATCGAAGAGATCAAATCGTTCATCCAAGAATGGGAAAATAGTTCAGATTATATTCAATGCACCACCTCAGGATCTACTGGGAATCCGAAACCTATACAATTAGCGAAGAAACTCGTTGAACATTCTGCTGAACGCACCATTAAACACCTTGGTTTACGGTCTGGAATGAAAGCAGGCCTGGCCCTTTCTACCCAAACCATTGGAGGGAAATTAATGGTCATACGCGCCTTATTGGCACACATGGAACTGCACGTTTTACCTATTTGCAAAAACCCTCTCGAGTTCGTTCAAACGCCCTTAGATTTCGTTGCGCTGGTTCCTATTCAAGCGATGGAGTTTATAACTTCCGGTGCACAAAGCCAACGCGATGCGACGGTATTAATTGGAGGTGCGCCGCTCTCTAGCCCTCAACACCAAGCAATCCAAGCCTATTGGAACAATGCGTATCAAAGCTATGGAATGACAGAAACGGCCTCGCATGTTGCGCTAAGAAAAATAACGAGCGACGAGGAAGCCCCTTACCTGGCATTAGATGGAATTTCATTTAAGACGCAAGATTCACAGCTGATAATAGCCTGTAGCGACTTTAAACAAAGAGAACTACTCACGACTGATTGTGTTGAACTTTTAAGCCCACACTCCTTTAGATATAAGGGGCGAATGGATTTTGTAATTAATTCTGGTGGCAAAAAAATTCATCCGGAACTACTTGAACACAAACTCAAAGAGGCTTTGCATGGCGATTATATGATTGTACCTTTTGATGATTCCATCTATGGACAAGGAATTGGCTTAATACTAACAGACGGTACGCATGAGGTTTCGATTGCTCGGTTTAAAAGCATACCATCGATCGAACCGCAAGAGATCCCAAGAAAATATATGGTAGTAGAACGGTTAAAGCGAAATGCAGCGGAAAAGCTTGATAGAAAAGGGATGATAGACGAATCAACAAGGTATGTCTGGAGCACCGTATTATAAAATCTTGGGGCTTGAGCCCACAGCAACGGATGCGGAGGTAAAGCGAAGGTTCAGGGAATTAGCCAAGCAATATCATCCGGACAAGAATCCAAGCGCGGATGCCACCGTAATTTTCCAAAAACTACTCGACGCATATGAACGCATACTGAAAAAGGATTTCGGAGCCTCTATCAAACAGCAAACTACAAGTAACTCCTCCAGTCATGCCGCCCAGCATCGAGAATTTCATAGAAAGGCGTGGGAACGCTATGAACACATGCGAAAAGAGCAAGAGCGTGAACTGAATGCATTTTACGATACCTTTATTCAAGGACCTAAACTGAAACTCAAGATCCTCATGGGGATATTGGCGAGTTTAACCTTGATTTGTCTTATTTCGGATGAGTTTCTCCCGGTGCATCAGATAGCGGACAAAGTCACTTCCTATAATAGCACTAGATATCAGAGCGTTAGCGATCACTTTGTAAATGAAATCGTCACGGGATCAGCGGGATCGTATTTTGTAGCCGATTATCAACCATCAACCTTTGAAAGTTACCCCAAGGTGGTCATTCATGAAACCTCAATTTGCAGGCTAACAAAGGAGATTATTCACACAACGGATCGAGGAACAACCGCTATCCAAGTGCATTTTACTTTTTATTGGATTCGATGGCTTCTATATGCATTTCTTTTGGTGCCCATAACCTTAATGTTTTACCGAAAACGAACCACCATTCAAGTATTAGCATCGTGGTTTAGTTTTTTTATTGTTGGGGCGACAATGGCCTTATTTTTTATTAGTAATTTTCGGCTAATCTCTATGATTAGCCTAGGCAATTGGCCATGACAAAAAAAGAAAAAGCACAGTATATTCTAACCGAATTGGAGCGGTTATATCCCGAAACCCCTGTTCCTTTGGATCATTCCGATCCGTATACCTTACTGATTGCAGTACTGCTTTCCGCACAATGTACAGATGAACGGGTAAATAAAATCACTCCTCATCTTTTTGCGAAGGCAAAAACACCGCAAGAAATGGTAAAGCTTTCCATTGAAGAAATTAAAGAAATTATTCGTCCTTGTGGCTTATCTCCAGCCAAATCAAAAGCGATTCATCGCTTATCGGAATTGCTTATTGAACATCATGAGGGTATGGTACCTAATGCCTTTGAAGCATTGGAAGCCTTACCGGGTGTTGGACATAAAACCGCCTCTGTGGTCATGTCGCAAGCCTTTGGCGTTCCTGCCTTTCCAGTAGACACACACATTCATCGCTTACTTACAAGGTGGGGCTTAACCTCAGGTAAAAGTGTAGTTCAAACGGAGCGCGATGCCAAAACCTTGTTTCCGAAAGCATCATGGAACAAACTTCATTTGCAAATTATTTTCTACGGAAGGGCTTATAGTCCAGCCAGAAACCCTAAAAAAGACATAGATTATATTACGCAAACTGTTGGTACCGCAGCAGCTAAAAAAGGCTTAAAATAGTTATAAACAACGCATACAAAAATCGGTGCTTTTTAGTACATTTGATTCCTGCCTAACCGCAGTAAATTTCACTCAATATCTTTTATCATGGAACCACAGGATACATCGCGTAAGCCGAGTACACGCGCAAAAGTCGCGACCGCATTCACCAATGAAATGGGGCGTATCCCACCGCAAGCCATCGAATTGGAACAAGTGGTATTAGGGGCGATGATGTTAGAACGAAATGCCGTGAACGATACCATTGATATTTTGAATGAACAAAGTTTTTACGATCCGAAACACCAATATATTTTTAAAGCGATACGAGATTTGTTTGCTTCAACGAATCCGGTGGATTTGGTAACCGTTACAGAGCGCTTAGCAAAGAATGGGGAACTGACAGCCGCCGGTGGCGTGGGATATGTTTCACAGTTAACGAATCGTGTAGCTTCATCGGCTCACATTCAATATCACGCAAGAATTATCGCTGAGAAATTCATTAAACGCGAACTAATTCGCGTAAGTTCTGACATTTTAAAAGATGCATTTGATGATACCGTTGACGTGTTTGATTTATTAAACAAGGCCGAAACCGGACTGTTTCAGATCGGAGAAAACAACATGACAAAACAAGTTAATGCGATGTCTAGTGTTGTTAAAGATGCTATTGAGGAGATTGAAAAAGCCCGAGCTGCAGGTGATGGCGTTTCAGGAATACCATCAGGATTCATTGAATTGGATAAAATCACTTCGGGGTGGCAGCGTTCAGATATGATTGTTGTTGCTGCTCGTCCAGGTATGGGAAAGACAGCATTTGTATTATCCGCGGCTAGAAATACAGCGGTAGAACATGGAAAAGGAGTTGCGATATTTTCCTTAGAAATGTCCTCTGTGCAATTGGTTAAACGTTTGATTGCTGGAGAAGCTAAAATCGATTCAGAAAAATTAAGAAAAGGTGATTTGGCTGACCATGAATTTCATCAATTGCATGCTCGAATTCCTAAGTTAACTACAGCACCAATTTTCATCGATGATTCGCCAGGACTAAGTATTTTTGATTTTCGTGCAAAGTGCCGTCGATTGAAAGCTCAGCACAACATTGAATTAGTCATCATTGATTACTTACAGTTAATGTCGGCTAAAGACGGTAGGAATAATGGAAACCGTGAGCAAGAAATCTCTACGATATCTCGATCAATCAAAGAAATTGCTAAAGAATTAAACATTCCAATCATCGCTTTAGCTCAGCTAAGCCGTTCCGTTGAACAGCGGGCGGGAGACAAACGTCCGCTTCTATCGGACCTTCGCGAGTCCGGTGCAATCGAACAAGACGCAGATATCGTGTCCTTCTTATATCGTCCAGAGTACTACAAAATCTACAAGGATGATCATGGGAATTCAAACCAAGATATGGCTGAATTCATCATTGCTAAACACAGAAATGGTAAAACGGATACGGTCCGTATGCGCTTCGAAGCCAAATATGCACGGTTTGAAAACATGAATGATGCCTCTTCGCTCGGCGATTTTGGTGAAAGTAACACTTCTGCACTTTCAAGTTTTAATCAAGATTCAAATACCATTACCATTCAAAGCAAGATGAATCAATCCGATAAAGATTTTAATTTTGACGGAGACCAAACCGTTCCATTCTAATGATAAAAAAAGTAAGCTTTTTTCTTTTATTCATTGTGCTAAGCCTTAGGCTTGGAGCTACCCAATTGTTGGTACCCATGGATAACGGGCAGAGTAATCACTTAAAAGCTTACGGGATTGCCTATTGGTGTTTAGATAACGGTGTTGTGATTGAATGGCTACTGAACTATAAAGGTGGTGCCTTTTTGATGCCTCATTTACAGGAAATTGAACGGGAACTAAAAATTCGTGGGGTAAAATACCAAGTGCTTACGGATGGTCAAGTCAGTGCGGTAAAAACAGAAATCTCGAATCCCGAGGTTAATATGGAAGTGATTCAGCTTGAAAAAGCGCCGAAAATAGCGGTATACACGCCACCGAATAAGCAACCTTGGGATGATGCCGTAACTATGGTCCTAGAATATGCAGAGATCAAATACGATAAAATATACGATTCTGCGATTGTCATGGGGCTCTTACCTAAATACGATTGGTTGCACCTTCACCATGAGGATTTCACTGGTCAGTACGGAAAATTCTACAGCTCTGCTTCGTTTCAACCCTGGTATAAAGAGCAAGTTAAGGTGGCGGAATCCAATGCCCGGATGCTTGGTTTCAAAAAGGTTTCTCAACTGAAATTGGCGGTTGCTCAAAACATTAAGAATTTCGTTATGGGAGGTGGATTTTTGTTCACCATGTGCAGTGGAACGGACAGCTATGATATCGCATTAAGCGCGAATGGCGTTGACATTTGCGAGAATATTTACGACGGTGACGCGGCGGATCCAAACGCGCAAAACAAACTCGACTTCACCAAATCCCTAGCCTTCCAAAATTTCACATTGAATCGCGACCCCTATTTCTATGAGTATTCGAATTTGGATGCTTCCAACTTACGCAATAATTCAACCATCCGAGAGCAAGAAGATTATTTTACCTTGTTTGAATATTCCGCAAAATGGGATGTTGTTCCTACCATGCTCACCCAATGCCACACCTCAACGATCAAAGGATTTATGGGACAATCCACCGATTTTCATAAGGAATTTGTAAAACCGAATGTCTTAATTATGGGAGAAACAAAATCCATTGGCACTGCTCGTTATTTGCATGGAGAATACGGTCAAGGCATGTGGACATTCTACGGCGGGCATGACCCAGAAGATTATCAGCACTTTGTTGGTGATCCTCCAACCGATTTAAATTTACATCCAAATTCACCGGGCTATCGGTTGATTCTCAATAACATATTATTTCCTGCAGCTAAAAAGAAAAAAAGAAAAACATGATAAATCGGTATCACTGATGTTAATGTCCTTTTTTTTTAATAAACTTGCATTCGAATTCTCTCTTACGCATTATTCGCGTTTTTTTCACACATCACAACCTTTATGGATATTAAAGAATTATCAGGGAAAAGTTTAAATGATTTACGTGTAATTGCTGAAACATTTGGTGTTCCAAACGCACAAACCCTTAAAAAAGCAGAATTAATAAGCGCATTAAGTGGTCAATCAGAAAATACACCCACTCCAGCAGCTCCCGAAGAAACAGCACCGGTTGAACGAAGCAAAACCCGTCCCCGAAAACCTAAATTGGAAAAAGACGACGCAGCTCCTACCCTGCCCTTCGATTCAAACGAGCCGGCCCCAAGTGCAGCAGTAGAACCAAATTCTGAGGAGACACCAAAGGAAACCCCGAACAACGCACCTGTTAGGCCAGAGCGTAAACCACAGCATCAGCATCAGCAACACCGCGATCGCAAACCATACCAGCCTCAGCAACATACAAGTACCTATGAAGGAGAAACACCAGAACCCGTTAAACCGAAAGAGGATTTATATGACTTAGTAGGTATCGTGACCGCAGAGGGTGTGCTTGAAGTAATTCAAGATGGGTATGGATTTTTGAGATCTTCAGATTACAACTATTTACCTTCACCGGATGATATTTACGTAAGTCAAAATCAAATCAAGTTATTTGGTTTGAAAACTGGGGATACTGTAAAAGGTACGATCCGTCCGCCAAGAGAAGGTGAAAAATACTTCCCATTAGTTAAAGTAGAATCCATCAACGGACGTGATCCCTCGTATATTCGTGACCGGGTTCCATTCCAATATTTAACCCCTTTATTTCCGGACGAAAAATTCAAATTAACGGGACATGCACAAGAAACGCTTTCTACCCGAGTAATGGACTTGTTTGCCCCGATCGGTAAAGGACAGCGTGGAATGATTGTGGCTCAGCCAAAAACGGGAAAGACGATGTTACTCAAGGATGTTGCCAATGCTATTGCAGCAAATCATCCAGAAACATATTTAATTGTTTTGTTGATTGATGAACGTCCTGAAGAGGTTACAGACATGGCCCGAAGTGTTAAAGCAGAAGTTATTGCCTCAACCTTTGATGAACCCGCTGAACGTCACGTAAAAGTTGCTAATATGGTGCTTGAAAAAGCAAAACGCATGGTTGAATGCGGCCATGATGTGTGTATTTTGTTAGATTCCATTACGCGCCTTGCTCGCGCATACAATACGGTATCTCCTGCATCCGGAAAAGTACTTTCTGGAGGGGTAGATGCGAACGCCTTACATAAACCTAAGCGCTTCTTTGGTTCTGCTAGAAAAATTGAAAACGGAGGTTCTTTATCCATTCTTGCAACGGCCTTAACCGAAACAGGATCAAAAATGGACGAGGTTATTTTCGAGGAATTCAAGGGTACCGGTAACATGGAACTTCAATTAGACCGTAAAATCTCTAACCGAAGAATTTACCCTGCGATTGATATTACAGCATCAGGTACGCGAAGAGAAGATTTATTGGTAGGAAAAGATGTCCTTCAGCGGGTATGGTTAATTCGTAAGTTTATTGCCGATATGAATCCAGTGGAAGCCATGGAGTTCTTAAAATCTCACATGGAAAACACGCTATCGAATGAAGAGTTTTTGGTTTCAATGAACAGCTAATGAATCGAATTTATTTTATTCCGATTGGGCTAGCCTTGCTTTGGGTTCTTATCAAGCAGATGGCTTTTATCTTGGGGTTATTTACCTTTGGTAGTGTTCAAGTATTTGTCTTAATAAATATGCTACTTCTTACGCTTACCATCTCGTTTTCATTGTATTTCTTAAAGCGTAAGGAAGTAAATCAAGCCAATTTTCTTCAAGACATGAAAAAAGGCATAGGTACAGGGATGATTTACACCCTAATTGTGAGTGGTTTCATCTACCTTTTTTATGCGAAAATTCATCCAGAATATAATCAATACCAAGTTGATCAGGCAAAAGAATTACTAGAGAATCCTAAAAACATTGAGAAGATTCGCGCTAAGAATCCTGACTTGGCCAACAAATCGGACAAGGAAATCAGCAAAATGAGCCTGCAACAAGCCAAAATGATTGCAAGTGCAAGTTTTACCTTTATAATTGCACTGTTAGGAATGACCCTTTACACGCTTTTTAATAGCATTTTGATTGCCATTATTTATCGTAGGTTGTTATTTCGAAGAATCGATTGATTCCATGAGTTGAACACCGAGGTTTTCAAAATTAACTCCATCAAAATTCCCTGAAGACATCATGAGCAATACGCACTGCGCCTGAATCTTACTTGAAATAAAATCCAACACTTCCTGCGTTTGATTGGCTACAAAAACACCTCCACCAAATCCCTGCGAAACATCTTCTTTACTGATGAGTTCCAATTTTTTATGAGCTACGACTTGGGGATTGAAGTAAACTAATGGAAAATCAGCAGCACGCATAGCATCTTTATAATGCGGTAAAAATTCCTTTTTCAGCGAAGAAAAGGTATGTAGTTCCATGCATGCAATGAGCTTCTTTGTTGGATATTGCTGCTTCACCGCGGCCGTGGTGGCTTTTAATTTGGATGGAGAATGTGCGAAATCCTTGAACATAACGAATGAAGCATTTTCTACCACTTTCTGCAAGCGCTTTCCTGCACCCGTGAAGTCCGACATGCCTGTTAAAAAATCATGCGCCTTGATTCCCATTTGTTCTGAGACCCTCATAGCACCCATTAAATTCTGTAAGTTATGGTCGCCAAAAATCTGTAAGGGATAAACCTTCCCCTCATACCTTAGGCTCGTCCCTTCTGATGTCACCTCAAACGAAGGGGTGTCATATGGAATCGCTTGGGTAGATTTAATGGTATTTAGTTCTCTAGCCAATCCAACAATTTCTTTATCACCCGCGTTAAAAATCAAACTTCCGTTTGGTTCAATGGACTGAATAAAAATCCGAAATTGATCCACATAATT
>JBEGMB010000008.1:0-15740 GCA_041183245.1 Bacteroidota bacterium | reverse complement strand
TGTGACCATTGTGTACCGCGAAGGTCAGACCAACGAAATCCGGAGTGATTGTGGACGCACGCGACCATGTTTTAATTACTGCCTTGCTGTTTGAAGCTTGGGCATCATCCACTCGTTTCATCAGTTTGTAGTGAACAAAAGGCGGCTTTTTTAATGAACTACTCATACTACGTTATTTTTTTCTTCTTTCTATAATGAACTTATTCGAATACTTAGTTTTGGATCTAGTTTTGTATCCTTTTGCTGGCATACCATTTCTAGATCGTGGATGGCCTCCAGAATTTCTTCCTTCACCACCACCCATCGGGTGATCCACTGGATTCATTACCACACCACGTACACGTGGACGACGGCCTAACCATCGTGAACGACCTGCCTTACCAGAACGCTCTAGGTTATGCTCCCCATTGGATACAACACCAACTGTTGCTAAACAAGTTACAAGTACCATACGTGTTTCACCAGAAGGCATTTTTACTACTGCAAATTTACCTTCACGTGCGTTTAATTGACCATAAGTACCGGCACCTCGAGCTATAGACCCACCTTTACCAGGCATTAATTCAATGTTATGAATCAGGGTACCTAATGGAACATCAGATAAATACATTGCATTTCCAACATTAGGAGTAGCTGTTCTACCAGCAGTAACTGTATCACCTACTTTCAATCCATTTGGTGCGATAATATAACGCTTCTCACCATCTGCGTAATATAGCAATGCGATATTTGCAGTTCGGTTTGGATCGTATTCAATTGCTTTTACGGTTGCCGGGATATCAAACTTATTTCGTTTGAAATCTACGATACGATACTTTTGTTTGTGCCCTCCTCCGATATAACGCATAGTCATACGTCCATCGTTGTTACGGCCACCAGATTTAGTACCACCTTTAACTAGGCTTTTCTCTGGTTTCGACGCGGTAATTACCGACATGTCGATAGCCACTTTGTGACGCTGACCAGGGGTTGTTGGTTTAAACTTTCTAACGCTCATTGCTCAATTAATAGTTGTTAAACAAATCAATGGTTTCACCATCTGCGATTGAAACTACAGCCTTCTTCCATTGTTTGCTTCGTTGCTCAACAATGCCTTTGTTTGTATATTTCACAGAAGATTTTCCACCGCCATAATTTTGTGTACGCACCTCTGTGACGTGTACTCCGTACATTTTCTCGACAGCATGTTTTATTTCAAGCTTATTCGCTTTGCGATCCACTTCAAAAGTGAACGCATTTCTAGCCTCAGAAGCAAACGTTGCTTTCTCTGTAATTATCGGCTTTTTAATTATTCCTTGCATGACCCTGGATCAATTAATTTAAAATTTCTTCAATACGACTAATCGCCGTTTGGGTTACTAAAACTTTACGTGCGTTTAACACGTCATAGGTATTAAACGATTCTACCGTAACTACCTTAACTTTTTTCAAGTTTCTAGCAGCTAAATAAACAGCATCGTTTTTATCCCCTAGGATCAACAAAACCTTTTGATTCTCTAAAGAAAGTGCAGATACCATAGAAACAAAATCTTTTGTTTTGATTGCATCCATCTTTACATCTTCTAAAACCATTAAGGCATCATTTTTCATTTGATATGAAAAAGCTGATTTTCTCGCTAATCTTTTAAGCTTTACATTCAATTTGAACGAATAGTTTCTCGGTCTTGGTCCAAAAATACGACCACCACCTACACGAGTACCAGATTTCGCGCTGCCTGCCCTTGCACCACCTGTACCTTTTTGCTTCTTAAGCTTCTTGGTTGATCCCGCAATTTCATTTCGCTCTTTAGTCTTGTGTGTTCCTTGTCTGCGATTTGCTAAATGTTGTTTAACATCTAGATATATCGCATGGTTATTTGGCTCAATACCAAACACTTCATCAGAGAGATTTGCTTTCGCTGAAGACGCCTTACCGCTTACGCTATATACTTTCGCTTCCATTACTTATAAATTGTTACATAAGAATTATTCGCTCCTGGAATAGATCCTTTAATGATTAATATATTGCGATCCGCCAACACCTTAAGAATCTCAAGATTTGATTGTGTACGCTGCTTATTTCCCATTTGTCCTGCCATGCGCATTCCTTTGAATACACGCGCTGGATATGAACATGCTCCGATTGAACCTGGTGCACGTAAACGGTTATGCTGACCATGAGTTGATTGTCCAACACCACCGAAGTTATGTCTTCTTACTACCCCTTGAAATCCTTTACCTTTTGAAGTTCCGGTAACATCAACAAACTCACCTTCTTCGAAAATACTTACATTAATTTCATCTCCAGCATTGCAACTTTCGAATCCTTTAAATTCTACCAATTTTGATTTTGGTGTAGTATTTGCTTTTTTGAAGTGCCCTTTCAATGCATTCGGGGTATTCTTCTCTTTGCGATTTCCAAAACCCAATTGAACAGCATCGTAACCATCACGATCGATTGTTTTAACTTGAGTTACTACGCAGGGACCAGCTTCAACAAGCGTGCATGGCTGTGATTTGCCCTCGGCACTATAGATGCTAGTCATTCCGATTTTTCGTCCAATAATTCCTGACATAACTAATTTAACTTAAGATTATACTTTAATTTCCACATCAACACCACTTGGCAACTCCAATTTCATCAATGCATCCACAGTTTTTGATGAACTGCTGTAGATGTCTAACAAGCGTTTGTATGCACACAATTCGAACTGCTCACGCGCCTTTTTATTAACGTGTGGTGAACGCAATACGGTGTAAATACGCTTGTGTGTTGGTAATGGAATAGGACCACTTACAACGGCACCTGTAGCTTTCACAGTCTTTACAATTTTCTCAGCAGACTTGTCTACTAGGTTGTGATCGTAAGACTTTAATTTTATTCTAATTTTCTGACTCATTTCTTTTCAATTTTATGCTGAAAAATTACTTCGCTTTTGAAATTACATCCTCTGCTACATTCTTAGGCGCTGCAGCGTAGTGAGAAAACTCCATGGAAGACGTTGCTCGTCCAGAAGTAATGGTACGTAACTGGGTTACATAACCAAACATTTCTGATAATGGAACGTCTGCTTTAAGCACTTTAGCTCCGGCACGATCATCCATTCCTGTAGGCATTCCACGTCGTCTATTTAAATCTCCTTGAACATCTCCAAAATAATCTTCTGGTGTTACTACTTCTAATTTCATGATCGGCTCAAGAAGTATAGGTGAACAAGATTTCAACGCCGCACGGTAGGCCATTTTTGCACACAATTCGAATGAAAGTGAATCGGAGTCAACTGCGTGGAATGAACCATCAATTAATTCAACTTTCATTGACTCAAGTGGGAATCCTGCTAACACACCGTTCTTCATTGATTCTCTGAATCCTTTCTCAACTGAAGGAATAAATTCTCTTGGAATATTACCTCCTTTAATGCTGTTAATGAACTCTAGGCCTTTTTTCTCAGGGTTATCTTGGTGAGAAATTTTAACCAAAATATCGGCAAATTTACCACGACCACCCGTTTGTTTCTTGTAAACTTCTCGGTGTTCTGTTGATCCGGCAATAGCCTCACGGTAGGCAACCTGGGGTGCTCCTTGATTAACCTCAACCTTAAACTCTCTTTTAAGTCGGTCCACAATAATTTCCAAATGAAGCTCACCCATTCCGGAAATAATGGTTTGACCAGTATCCTCATCCGTATTCACACGGAAAGTTGGATCTTCTTCAGACAATTTTGATAAACCAATAGATAAACGATCTGTATCTGCTTGAGTTTTTGGTTCAATCGCCAATCCAATTACTGGATCAGGGAAAACCATAGACTCAAGGATAATTGGTGCATTTTCAGCACACAAGGTATCACCTGTCTTAATGTCTTTAAATCCAACAACCGCACCAATATCGCCAGCACCCAATTCAGGAACTTGGTTTTGTTTGTTAGCGTGCATTTGGAAGATTCGAGAAATACGCTCTTTATTTTCAGATCGTGTGTTTAACACGTATGATCCTGCGTCTAATTTACCTGAATATACTCGAGTAAAACACAATCTACCTACAAACGGGTCAGTTGCAATCTTAAACGCTAAGGCAGCAAACGGCTCATCATATGAAGGCTTTCTTGTTACTTCTTCGTCAGTTTTAGGATTAATTCCAGTAATCCCCTCAACATCAAGCGGAGAAGGTAAAATTTCCATTACCATATCCAACATCGCTTGAACTCCTTTATTTTTAAAGGAAGAACCACACATCATAGGAACAACTTTTCCTGAAATTGTAGCTTGACGCAATGCATCCAGAATTTCACGCTCCGTTAACGAATTCTCATCTTCGAAATATTTTTCCATTAATGACTCATCAAACTCAGCTACTGCTTCTAACAATTTACCACGTAAATCACGAGCCTCATCAATAATATCTGCAGGAATTTCAACTTCTTGGAACGTCATTCCATAATCATCCTCATTCCAAACAATTCCACGGAAATTAATTAAGTCAACTACTCCTCTAAAATTGTCCTCTTCACCAATATTGATTTGTAATGGCAACGCATGGCTTCCAAGCATATCCTTAACTTGTTTACACACCTTTAGGAAGTCTGCACCTTGACGGTCCATTTTGTTTACAAAACCAATACGTGGAACGTTATAATTATTTGCCAAACGCCAGTTTGTCTCCGACTGAGGCTCAACACCATCTACCGCTGAAAACAAAAACACAAGTCCGTCAAGTACACGAAGGGAACGGTTAACTTCAACCGTAAAATCAACGTGTCCCGGAGTATCAATAATGTTTACATGGTAAGGAGTACCTCTGTAGTTCCATGTTAATGTGGTAGCAGCTGAAGTAATGGTAATACCACGCTCCTGCTCTTGCTCCATCCAGTCCATGGTTGCAGCGCCATCATGAACTTCACCGATTTTGTGGTTAACTCCACCATAGAACAAAATTCGCTCTGTAGTTGTAGTTTTTCCTGCATCAATGTGTGCAGCAATTCCAATATTTCTGGTGTATTTAAGATCTCTTGCCATTTCTTAGAATCTAAAATGTGAAAATGCTTTATTTGCTTCTGCCATACGGATGGTATCCTCTTTCTTCTTGAAAGCCGCACCTTCTTCTTTAGAGGCCGCAATAATTTCTGCAGCTAACTTTTGTGACATCGTTTTCTCGTTTCGCTTACGGGCATATCCAATCAACCACTTCATTGCTAGAGATGACTTTCGTTCCTCACGCACGGGTGTAGGAATTTGAAACGTAGCTCCACCAACTCTTCGGCTTCTAACCTCAACGCTCGGAGTAACATTTTCAATTGCTTTTCTCCATACTTCAAGACCTGGAGTATCTTCAATCTTTTTTTCTACGAGCTCTATCGCATCATAGAATATTTTAAAGGCCAAACTCTTCTTTCCGGAATACATTAAATTATTCACAAACTTGGTAACAACCTGTTCGTTGAATTTCGGATCCGGGAGGATGGCAATTTTTTTCGCTTTTCTTCTTCTCATCGCTTAAAAATTATCACTGATTGACAACTGTATTATTTTTGCTTAGGTCGTTTAGTACCATATTTTGAACGTCGTTGAGATCGTCCCTGAACACCCGCTGTATCTTCAGCACCGCGTACAATGTGGTAACGAACTCCTGGTAGATCTTTAACACGACCACCACGAACTAATACTAAGGAGTGTTCCTGAAGGTTGTGACCTTCACCTCCGATATAAGCATTGACTTCGCGTCCGTTAGTTAATCGAACACGAGCCACTTTACGCATGGCAGAATTTGGCTTTTTTGGAGTGGTTGTATACACACGAACACATACTCCCTTTCGTTGAGGACATGAATCAAGTGCAGCAGACTTACTTTTCTTCACTACCGCCGTTCTTCCTTTGCGAACTAACTGTTGAATAGTTGGCATAAAAATACTCTTAATTTAACAATATATAATTACCTCAAACGCTCTTTGAGGGGTGCAAAGATACAAGGTTAAATTAATTACACAATAGGAAAAGCGAAAAACTTTTAAATATTTCGCATAAAATCAAGCATGTTATATTTTTTACTGTGTTTGATTGCCTGACAATAGATGATTTATCATGAATTAACCTTAAAAAAGTCCTAATGGAAAATTTGTAAAAAGCCAGCAAGTAAAAACTTGGTTCGTTCCTGGTCGTCGTATGCGTACTTTTCACTTTCGGGTAGTATCGTATAAAAATATACCCCATCAGAAAGTTCTTTGCCGTTATCGGCTATCCCGGACCAATCATTTTGGTATGCATCATTTTGATAAACTACATTCCCCCATCGATTAAACACTCTTAACTGCACGGCGTTGTAGTCCTCTAAATGTTTAATTATAAAAACCTCGTTTGTTTGATCACCATTTAAAGTTAACACATTGGGAGCCTCCAAAGGACATTGGTTAAATACGGCAATTGGATCAATAATGGCTGTCTTACCACATTGATCTTGCACCTCTATATAAAACAAGTTTTGATTCGGTGCCAATAAGTTGCCTGGCAACGTTATGGTGTCGCTATTTGGAAAAACTCCCGGAGACCAATTGTATTGATAGGGTGGTAAGCCATAACTAACTGAACATCCGAGCCAAGGAACTTCGCCTCCCGAAACACAAACATTTATAGAATCAAGCGCGGCAAGTTGTAAGGGTTGATAATCAACTAAATTAAGCGTAATTGATGTGGTATCGAAGGTGCCGTCGCAGGGATTCGGAACAATAACACTAAAGAAAACAGTTTCGGTTGACTCAATTAAGGTATCTAATAATGCTTCAACAGCAATGGTATCTGAAAACACACCTGTAGGAATGGTTAATGAATCGGGAATGTATGGATAATCAACTCCATTGGTGGCTGTTCCACCTAAGCCAATCTGCACAATCAAGTTCGATGTAGTATCCATTCTTGATATTATAAAACCAGCGAAACCACAATCTTCCACCAATTGCGGCGGGCCTGTAATATTCACAGCAATCGGTATGTCCACCTGGCAAATGACTACTCTAAACGCGAAGGTTCTAATCTTTGAATTTATTAATACCCCGTTTCTATACTCGTTTACTCTTACCCCTGCAACAAAATTCCCGATATTGTTTGGCGTGAAAGACATCATACCTGTTTGGGGATTTATTGTAATTGTTGATCCCACACCAAAAGGAACGAGGGTGGAAAACCCGGGATTCCATGAAACACCTGCATATGGAGGCGGCGATTCTGGGTTTGGGATTACATTAGCTATGCTTCCCCCAAGCAAGGGATCTGCTAGCTCATAGGTGAGGGAATCACCATCCGGATCAAACGCTACGTGATCAAAGTTTAAGGTATTTTGAGCGCAAAGCACCAAAGGTGGATAATTAGTAAATCGTGCTCCCTGATTATAGACAGGGGTTAATGCACTCCCTGGAATAAAGGTTGTTAACGTGATCCCATTATTTCCAGGATCTACTATATTGTCTATATTATTAGCCCAACAGCACCTTTGATAAGATATATGATACCCGGATGGATTGAATGGCAATTGAATAGTATCTATATAAATACCTTTTTCAACGCAAATATTATTTGGAGGAGTTACGCAAGGGTCATCATATACAATGGGTAAAATCGCACTAGAAAATAAGGAAACAACCTCCTCTGAGTAATACGTTCCATCTTCATTGAATATCGTATAAACGAGCGGGTTGTCATAGGCGGTTGCACTGTTACAATCTCTATAAATCTCAAATGTCACTTTATAAAAACCGTTGCCCAAGGAATCGTAATAAATTTCTCCACCCAGGATATGCGTAGCCTTAATCTGATTGGTAAACACACAAATCAATGCAAAACAAAACCCTACTAATAATTTTCTCATATTTAAGTATTTACTATTCCTCAATCCAAACCCTTTCTATAGTTCCATCCTCAATTAATGTAAAGGGATTATATTGTGTTACATTAGTTAAAATTTAGTCTAAAATTAAATGAAATTCATAATTAACCACTACGTATAGAATTAATACCCTTAATTTTAACTAAAAAAATGCGCTATTCTTTATTTGTACTTTTATTAATTAGTCTCAACGTAAACAGTCAGATCGAACGAATTTATTGTTCCGAAATTAATGACCAATTGAAATCGAAAGGGGTGTTTCCTTTTGGTGTAGCATCCGGAGACCCAACAGAAAATGGGGTTGTTTTATGGACGGCGTTAAACCCATTCAAGCTAAAATCTTTTCGAATGGTACGTTGCCAAGTAAGTGAACAAGCTAATTTTAAAGAGGTCGCCAGAACATACCAATATGAAGTTGAAATATCACGGGGCTTGTCTGTTAAAATGAATGCGGCCAATCTTTCGCAAGACAAACAATATTTTTACAGATTCATTTACGGTGAGGATACTTCTATCATTGGAAAAACGAAAACAATTGGAACGAATCCAAACCACTTAAAATTCACAGTGGTAAGTTGTAGTAATTATGAATGGGGTTATTTCAACGCTTATGAATCCATAGCCAATATTCCTGATCTAGATTTTGTAGTGCATCTTGGCGATTACATTTATGAATACGGTCCGGGAGTTTATGGCGATAAGTCCTTAAATCGTGTGCATCTGCCTGCTAAAGAACTACTAACGATTCAAGATTACCGATCTCGGTATGCCCAATATCGATTGGATGAACAACTGCAAAAAGTTCATCAAAACACCCCGTTTATTTCCGTTTGGGATGATCATGAAATAGCGAATGATACATATACAGAAGGCGCTCAAAATCACCAAGAAGAAGAAGGGAATTGGAACGACCGAAAACATGCCGCGCAACAAGCATATTTTGAATGGTTACCGATTTCAGATAATACACAATATGAAATACAAAGGGGATTTAACTTTGGTTCCTTGGCCAATTTATTTATGCTTGATGAACGACTCAAAGGAAGGACAAAACAACCAACACAAGAAGGTGACAACTTAGAGGGCAGTAGCATGTTAGGAAGCACACAATATGAATGGCTTGTGAACTCCATGAAGCAATCAGATGCCGCATGGAATATTCTTGGTAATCAAGTACTCTTTTCTAGCATTACAATTCCGTCTAATGTAGCCGGAATAAAAAAAAGCATGGATACTTGGCAAGGGTATTTAAAAGAACGAAATCAATTATTCGATGAATTTCATAAAATCAGCCTTGCTAAATATCAAGCAAATAACCTGATTGTGCTTACGGGTGACATTCATTCTTCATTAGCCTTAAAACTTGAGCATAAAAATAAGCCACTTGGGGTTGAATGGGTTGCCCCTAGTGTAACATCTGCTAATTACAATGAACGGTATTCGTCATGCAAGACAAAATCGGTTGAGCGCAAACTACGAAATAATACCCTTAATCCCGCATTGGACTTTGTAAACCTGAGACATCATGGATATGTCCTAATTGAGCTAAATACTTCCCATGCAAAATCAACATGGTTTAAAGTAAAAGTTAATAAACCAGGGAAAACGAAATCTAAAAAGATTCATACAGAATCAATCCAGAAAACAATCATCTTAAAGGGATAGAAAACCATCCAAACTACGTATAACTACGTAGCGCCCTCCCAATAACCACATAGATCCTTATCGGTATGTACGTGTATTTTGTATGTGCCGGAAGAAAAACTGAATCTATCAGACTTTATATATAGTCACCTTTGGTTTAACAAACAACGCTAATACCAAAGGATATGAAAAAAACAGCATTACTTTTCGTTTTAATCTTAGGAAGTTTAACCACTGTAAGTTTAGGTCAAGGTTCTAAAGTATGGGTACAGATCACCGATCATTCAGCAATCCCAACGGTTTCAATAGATGGACAATTGGTATCAAACAATGAAACATTCAATGCTGCGATTTCTTCCATAGGAATCACAAGGGTAACACAAGCATTAGCATCATCAAGACAAGCGAAGCTTCAACAAGTTTATGAGATCGAATGCAGTTGCACTGAAGAAGTATTAACCAATACCTTAAAATCAATACCTGTGCTTACAGGAATTGAGCTAGCGCCAAATTACCAAGTGCTTTATACACCAAACGATTATAACTTAGGTATCGCAAATAATTATGCCATGGATTTAATCAATGCGCAAGGAGCTTGGGACATAACGCATGGCAATGCAAGTTTTATTATTGGTATTAGTGATCAAAACGTAAATCCATTACACGAAGAATTGACTGGTAAAATAGTTTCATATGACCCGACTAATACTGCTACCCCAACTCACGGAAATGCCGTTTGTGCAATTGCTGCAGGAAACACCAACAATAATATTGGAATTAGTTCAATTGGATTCAATTCATCAATTGCATTCTACCAAATGAACTACAATGAATTACTTGTTGCTACATACAACGGAATTCGGGTGTTAAACCTAAGCTGGACTTCTGGATGTTTTTACAATCAATACGAACAAGATGTAATGACTGAAGTATACAATAATGGTACATTTATTATTGCTGCTGCTGGAAATGGGAACACATGTAATTCGCCAGATGCGTTAGTTTATCCAGCTGCATATGCTCATGTATTTGCCGTAACCAGCATTGGTGAATTCGACAACCACGAACAAGTAAATGGAGATCCATTATCTACGCATCAACACAACCAAATGGTTGATTTATCTGCTCCTGGATACAATGTTGCCATTGCTCCGATGGACGGATGGTATTTAAATAGTTCGGGAACCTCCTACGCCGCACCATATGTAACCGGAACTGTTGCCCTTATGTTGGCTGTAAATCCTTGCCTAGGTAATGTTGATCTCGAAAACATACTTAAAAATACATCTACCAATATCGATGCATTGAATCCATTGTATGCGGGAAAAATTGGAAGCGGGCGTTTAAATGCAGCAGCAGCAGTCTTACTGGCGCAAACCTTTGTTCACGAAGCGATTTTTAATGTAAACATTCAAGGAACATGTGCTAGCACCTCTTCAACAGTTAGCCTTAATCCAACCAATGTAACGGGTAATGTTTCGGTTACATGGTCCAATGGTATGGTAGGACTTCAAAATCCGGGAATAGAAACTGGAACGTATACTTTAACTATCGTGGATGCCATAGGATGTAGTTCAGATACAACATTTACAGTGAATGCCCCAGTGGCAGTTCAAGTTAATGGCGTTGTCACTCAAATTCAGTGTTTCGGTCAAGCTAATGGCGCAATCGATGTGAGTATACTTCAAGGTAATCCTGCGTTCACTTACACTTGGGATAACGGAGCAACAACACAAGATTTAACGAACCTTGATGCTGGAACCTACCGATTAACAGTAGTTGATGCGAATGGATGTATTTCGTACAGCAGCTATACCATTTCTCAGCCTACAGAGATTACATTAAATGCTATAGTAACCAATGAAGTACAAGGTAATGACGGAACGATTGATTTAACAATTACAGGTGGGGTCCCATCCTACACGACGCTATGGTCAAATGGTGTAAGCACAGAAGACCAAACGAATCTAACCGCAGGAACATATGATGTAACAGTAGTTGATGGGAACGGTTGTATGAGTACTTTAGAGGTAATTGTTTTGAATAATCAAACAAACAGTATAACAGAAGAACAAGCCATTAATATGACGGTATTTCCAAATCCTTGCATGGGAAATGCAACGGTTCAATGGAATGAAGAAATGGTAAAACTCTTGGTAATTGATAACAACGGTCGTGTTGTTTGTAATAAAGATATCAACGGACTTAATTCAATCGAAATTAATTCATTGAGTTCTGGAACTTATTATGTGAATTTATTTAATAAAGAAGGAATTGCAGGTACGCAACGAATCGTTGTACTGTAATAGTTAGGTTTAGGGTTGGGAAAAGGGATGGCAACGGCTATCCCTTTTTCTTTTTCATTAAAAAATGTTGAATTTCACCAAAAAGTAAATGGGATGGTTCAATGCAAACATAGCCCAGTTTCTCATAAAATCCGATCGCTTGCGCTCTGGCATGTAAGATAATTTCTGTCGCCCCTGAATTCCAGGCATCCAATTCCATAGAATTCATCAATTTTGCCCCTATTCCCTTGGATTGACAGCTCGGTTCAACCGCCATAAATCTAATTTGTCGTGTGGTGGGTTCTAAATAATCCAAGCGACCTACGCCAATGATTTCGTTGCCTTCGAATGCGGCAAAATGCCATGTTTCGTATTCATAATCATCTCGTTCAGAACCTAGGGGTTGATTCCACGGTTGCCGTAGCACCTTCCATCTGAGGTGATAATACTTATCCCATTCCTCCTTGTTTTTTGGTTCTCTTATTTCCATTGAAATGCAAGTTGAGTTACGCGTTTCGTTGATGTATTGCCCTGTGTTTCTTCACGAATCAACGCTTTAGCCTCCTGGGTTTCAAAAACCTCATCCAAGGATTTGATCGTGCCTAAGGGTATGAGATATTCCAATGCCAAATCAGACAACTCTTTGGCCTCATACATTAAAATGTAAGGCGCCATTTCTTCCTTTAATTTTATGCGATTTTTAACCCGGTCTTCGTTCGATGAATAGTCCAAATTAGACGAAATCAATTCACAACCAAGCACCTTGCATAGTGTTTGAAATTGCCGATCAGAACCAACCGCAAACGTGACTAATTTTTTATCTTTCGTTCTGAAAATCTCGCCATAAGGAGCAATGTTCGGATGTAAACTTCCCATGCGGGTTGGAATTATACCATTCATTAAAAAGGCAGAAGCTTGATTCACCAAACTAGAAACCGCTGCATCATAAAGCGAAACACTAACCCAACTCCCTAAATTTGTCTTTTCACGTTTAAGTAATGCGAGCAAAAGTGCCTCTTTCAACTGATGTGCGGCTAGTACGTCAATTAGTGCAATTGGCATTTTAGTTGGAGAACCATTAGGCTCGCCATTCATGGCCATGATTCCCGATTCAGCTTGAAGAATTAAATCATATGCCACGCGGTCTGAATTATCTCCAAACCCTGAAATCGAACCTATTATCAAGCGTGGATTTATTGCATGTAACTTTTCTTTTGTAAGATTAAATTTCAAGTAATCTGAGGACTTAAAATTCATGATTAATACATCAATCTTAGGGAGCCGATCCAACAACCAAGAATAATCAGAAGGCAAGGTAAGATCCTTAGTAATATACTCCTTTCGAAAATTAATACTTGAAAAATAACTTGTAACCTCTTGCCTTTCCCCCGGAATACGCCACGTTCGTGTCACGTCTCCATGAATCGGATGTTCAATTTTGGTAACCTTTGCTCCCAGTTCAGCAAAGAAACTTGCTACCGATGGGCCAGCTAAGACTGTAGAAAGATCAAAAACTTCAAGATCAGCAAACATTGCTCAAAAGTACATTAAAAATCTATTGAAAAAATACAAGATTTCATGGCAGATAGGTAGCAATTTTATGTTTAATTGAGTAGCTTTGCGCCAATAAAAAATTTACTATGGTTTTCGATATTGACATGATTAAACGGGTATATGCAAGTTACCCTGAGCGTATTAATGCAGCTAGACAAGTACTAAATAAACCGTTAACCTTAACGGAAAAAATACTTTACGCGCATTTATGGGATGGGAATGGTACGATTGCGTTTGAACGAGGAAAATCATATGTGGATTTTGCACCAGACCGCGTTGCAATGCAAGACGCTACGGCTCAAATGGCATTACTTCAATTCATGCAAGCAGGTAAGAAACGCGTTGCGGTTCCTTCTACGGTACATGCGGATCACTTAATACAAGCCAGAGTTGGTGCGAGTAAAGATTTACAAGATTCATTGAATCAAAACAATGAGGTATTTAACTTTTTGTCCTCTATTTCAAATAAATACGGTATCGGATTTTGGAAACCAGGCGCAGGGATCATTCACCAAGTAGTTTTAGAGAATTATGCGTTTCCAGGAGGAATGATGATTGGAACGGATTCCCACACTGTAAATGCAGGTGGACTTGGAATGGTAGCGATTGGTGTAGGTGGTGCAGATGCCGTGGATGTTATGGCCGGAATGGCATGGGAATTAAAGTTTCCAAAATTAATTGGGATTAAACTATCTGGTAAATTAAATGGATGGACATCCGCAAAAGATGTTATTCTAAAGGTTGCAGATATTTTAACTGTTAAAGGTGGAACCGGATGTATTGTTGAATATTTTGGAGAAGGCGCAGAATCTCTATCTTGTACAGGAAAAGGGACCATTTGTAATATGGGTGCTGAAATTGGTGCCACAACATCAACCTTTGGTTATGATGACTCCATGCGTAGGTATTTAATTGCTACCGGTCGTCAAGAGGTTGTTGACGCAGCAGATGCTATCGCTGAACATTTAACTGGAGATGCTGAAGTTTATGAAAATCCCAAAGCTTATTTTGATCAAATCATTGAAATCAACCTTTCTGAACTAGAACCGCACATCAATGGTCCGTTTACTCCAGACCGTGGTACACCGGTATCTAAAATGCGTGCAGAAGCAGAAAAAAATGGGTGGCCAATGGATGTAGAATGGGGATTGATTGGTTCTTGTACAAATTCTTCTTACGAAGATTTGGCACGTGCAGCCTCCGTGGTTAAACAAGCGGTTGCCAACGGAATTACACCAAAAGCAGAATTCGGAATCAACCCAGGATCAGAGCAAGTTAGATTCACCGCTGAGCGCGATGGAATACTCGCTGATTTCGAGAAAATGGGCACTAAAGTGTTCACGAATGCATGTGGGCCGTGTATTGGACAATGGGATCGCGAAGGTGCTGACAAGCAAGAAAAAAATACAATCGTTCATTCTTTCAATCGAAACTTCTCAAAACGTGCAGATGGTAACCCAAATACTCATGCGTTTGTAACTAGTCCTGAAATGGTTGCAGCATTAGCCATTGCAGGTGATTTAGGATTTAATCCATTGACTGATACCTTAACGAATGCTGAAGGTAAGTCTTTCAAGTTAACTCCACCTGTTGGGGATGAATTACCAATGAAAGGATTTGCTGTTGAAGACAATGGATATCAAGCGCCAGCAGATGATGGTAGTGCGGTAAATATTATTGTTGCTCCTGATTCTCAACGTCTTCAATTGCTAGAGAACTTCCCCGCATGGAATGGTAAAAACATAACCGATGCGAAGCTATTAATTAAAGTTAAAGGCAAGTGTACTACAGATCATATCTCTATGGCGGGTCCTTGGTTGAAATACCGAGGACATTTAGACAATATTTCGAATAACCTATTAATTGGTGCTGAAAATGCATTTAATGGTAAAGCGAATGAAGTAAAAAATCAGTTAACTGGAAGTTACGGTGAAGTTCCTGCAGTTCAACGCGCCTACAAGGCAGCAGGAATTGCTTCCATTGTTGTTGGTGATCATAACTATGGTGAAGGAAGCTCAAGAGAACATGCAGCGATGGAGCCAAGACATTTAGGAGTTTCTGCAGTCATTGTTAAGTCCTTTGCTCGGATTCACGAGACTAATCTTAAGAAACAAGGCATGTTAGCCTTAACGTTTGCTAATGAAGCGGATTACGATAAAATCCATGAAAATGATTTGTTTGATTTTATTGATCTTGAGTCTTTTGCCCCTGAAAAACCATTAACTATGCGAATTCGTCATGACAATGGTACACACGATGATATTATGTTAAACCATACCTACAATCAATCGCAAATCGAATGGTTTAAGGCGGGATCGGCATTGAACTTGATTAAACTTATGGAGAATTAATTCAAAGTTTACAGCATAAAAAAAAGGGAGGCTCGCCTCCCTTTTTTTATATTA
>JBEGMB010000007.1:0-10602 GCA_041183245.1 Bacteroidota bacterium | reverse complement strand
CACACCTCATATAACACCAAGTGTTGATGCGGCATGCATTCAGCAACAAACAAGCTTTACCTTACTAGGAAACCCTAATGTACAACAAGTTACTTGGGATTTTGGGGATAATTCAACCCTTGCAACAGGAATACTTGTTACACATCAGTATGCCACACCCGGCAACTATTCTATTCAAGTTATCGGAATGGGCTTGAATGGATGTCAAGATACAGTAACGACGCCTTTAACAATATACCCCCTTCCCTATTTGCATGCCGGCAATGATACAGCAATCTGTCCTGGGAATGGTATTATTATGAATGCTCAAGGAGCACTCAACCTCACATGGGAAGACGGATTAATTCAAGGACAAACTTATACACCAACCCAACAAGAATATCTCAGTGTTATTGGAATTGATAGCTTACATTGCATTGTAGCCGATAGTTTTATGGTTCAAATTCACCTCATCGACTCGATTCAAGCCATGCCTCCAAGTTTTCTGTGTGCTGGCGATAGTGTACAACTCTCGGCAGTAGCATTTGCTGGAATTTGGTGGGAAAATGGCTACCTAAACCAAGAATGGATCACAGCGTCCGTTGGAATTCACCAGTTTGTTGTTCATGGCTTGGATGCTAATGGCTGTGCATCAAATGACACAACCCACCTTGAAGTATTTCCTTTGCCTAATATAATTGCTGGTAATGATACCACGATTTGTTCTGGCTCAACCATACTCTTACAAGCCAGTGGGGCTACTCAATACCAATGGTCGAACCAAGTTACTAATGCAAGTACAATCACTGTTTATTCAAACCAAGAGTTAACGGTATTGGGAATCAATGAACATGGATGCCAAGCAATCGACAGCATACATATTGGGATTGATTCTATTCCAAGTTTAGCTTTTAATATTGCGCCATACCATGGATGTATTCCGGTTGAAATTAATTTACAAAACCAATCCTCCGGAAATTCGTTTACGCAAGTTGAATGGTTGAGCAGTAATGGCGCCATTGCATTTGGTGATTCAGCACAGCTCCTGTTTACAGAAGTTGGATGTTTCGATTTAACACAGACAGTTACTACGGCACTTGGTTGTAACTATTCAACTACACAATCCAATGTAATCTGTACAAACCCTTTACCTACATCGCAGTTTTTACTTCCTCAAACACCTTTATCAACCATGAATTACGGCGGAAACTTTACCAACTTAAGTTCCGGTGCAGGAGGATATCTTTGGGATTTTGGCGATGGAAGTGAAGCGAGCAACGAAGAACAGCCCTATCATAATTTCCCCGACCAACAGGCTGCATCCTATCAAGTCATGTTAATCGCATACAATGAGTTTGGCTGTTCAGATACGAGCTATCAAATGATTCAAATAAGCGAAGAATTAGCCTTCTATGTTCCCAATTCATTTACTCCGGATGGCAATCAATTTAATAATATTTGGAAGCCAGTATTTACAGAAGGGCTTAACCCTCAAGATTACCATGCCACTATCGTTAACCGGTGGGGAGAAATCATTTGGGAAAGCTATGATGCGGCTGTTGGTTGGGATGGCTCTTACGGGGCACAAGGAATTGATGTTCAAGATGGAATCTACATTTATAATATCACGTTTGGATATAAAGATTCTGCAAAAAAAGAGCGGATAAATGGACACATCGTCCTAATTAAATAAGTTCTCTTACTTAACAAAATCATAGGTCTTGAATTTGAAAATTCTTAACTGAACTCCAAATTCATTCTTAATAGACATCGTATTCGTAATAGGCCCAGGAACATAGCGGAAATAGCACTGGGCCTTCACATTCCATGCCTTACTTCGTTTAGCATATCCTGTTTGATAATGAAATATTCCAAGTCCAGCACGAACCGAAAACTGTCCTTTATCGTAGCGATCCGTATTGCTTTTAATCAGGTAATTATACTCTGGGGCTGCAAAAATCTCGATAATTTCTCCGCGACAAGATCGTCCCTTTTTCCGTTGATTGATTGGGAATAAGGATTTTCGCAAATTAAGTCCAGCGGTCAAATACACATTATGCATTTGACTATTATCCGAAGGAGCAGCTAACGGGAGTGTAGCTCTTAGTCCGATTTCTGGTTCAAAGTAATTAAGAACGGACCGGGTTAATCCAATAGAGGCAGTATTGAATTGTGCATCTTTAAAGGTTCCACCGGTGTAGAACCCTATATTTTGCTTTTTACGCATATAGGCCTGCGCTGTTGTTTGATGAAGCATCGCCAACGATAGGAATACAATGAAAAAACGCATGAGGTAGATTTTACAATACAACCCATGCGTTCAATTTCGTTACAACTCATTAGGAACTAAAAATCTTTCACCGCTCGAGAACAAAAGTTAGAATTCCCATTGCAATAACAGTTTGAGGTACCTGTTCCAAAGTGTACTGTATAGTTTTGACTTCCATTTTTGGTTGAGGTCCAATAATGCCAAGAATGAAAATACCCTAAACTCGCCTTCATGCTATAAACAGCGAGCAACTCGTCCTTCGATGGTAAGCGCCATCCGGCACCACCTTCACTATAAGAATTAACAATTGAAACTGATTCGTTGTAGTTATTCCCTGTAGATTTGGTGACCTGATCTTCTTTGGCAACAACTACACCGTGTTCACCAGAAGCATCCAATTTGATTACAATGCCTCCAAAAGCTTCTTGTCCGACCTCATAGGTGGGCTGACGATGTTTGTTACATGATAATAAAACAGCTGTTGAAACAGCTAGACAAAACATGATGTTTGTTTTCATGGCAGTAGATATTAAAAGGTTAAACAAGACATCAGTGGTTCAATTTGCGCACGGAAGGCTTGTTGCCCGGAATTCCAATCATACCCTGATATTTCGCATAACGGAACGATAATTTTAAGGTTGCCTAGACGTTGAAATTTACATTTGTTCCCCACAGTGCGCGATAACTTCCATCCTTGTCGTACAACAGGGCTTGTTTCTCCACATTAAATTCACGAGCGCCTCGATTATCGTTACCAACACCGGCAATGTAGGCCCAATTACCCCAATTGGATGCCACATCATAATCCACTAAACAATACTCAAACCAAGCCGCTCCATAACGCCAATCTTGTTGCATTCCAAACACCCAATAGCTCGCTAAGATTTGTCGCATGCGGTTAGAAACAAAGCCCGTTTCACGAAGCTCATTCATGCCCGCGTTGATTAATGCTTCGCTGGTTTTTCCATGGGTCCATGCTTCAAATTTTGTACTATCAAAATCGGTATACCGTGCTTGTTGACCAAGCCCATGGAGTTGAAAATAAGCGTTAGGGTATTTCTTGAAACTGAAACGAAAAAAATCACGCCACAACAATTCAAAGATAACCCAGTAGGTTGATTCATTGGCTACCACTTCACGTTCAAAGCGTTTTATTTCACTATAAATCCTACGAGGGGAAATACACCCTTGACTTAACCATGAAGAAAACTTCGAAGAAAAGTCTAGGCCAGCCAATTGATCGCGAGTTTCTTTATAGGTTCGAATCGCTTGGCTATCCCAAATAAATTGCCTCATTCGCTTTTGTGCTTCTATTTCTCCCCCATGCAGCCACACGGAATGCAAACTTGTTTCACTAGTGAAAGGGGATGACTCAATTGTTGGACATGTGATTTGATGAGGGGCATCGAAAGGTTCACGAACAACAGATTCTTTTTCTGCGAGCTTTCTGAATTTGGTAAATAGCATAGGAATATCCCGAACACTAAAGGGTAAATCGTCGGGATGAAAAAGGGTACTTGTGGAATAGGTTTCAAAGTCTATCCCTAGTCCCAATAACTGCTGTTTAACGGATTGCTGTGCTGTTTTCTCCTCGCTCCCAACTTGCTTTTTAGTGTAAACCTTACGGATATTATATAATTTACAAAGGCTTGCGATTTGGGTTTCGGCGGCTCCTTCAATAACTAATAAATCACCACCAATTTGCTGTAATTGAGCCCTTAGATTGTTTAAAGATTCCTTGATAAAGGTCATTCGTGTATTACCAATTCGAGGAATATCCAATTGCTCAAGGCTGTTATCTGGTAAAAAATAAATGGGCAACACTTCCTCATTCTCTTCGATTGCCTTCAACAGGGTTTCATTATCATCAACCCTCAAATCTTCCGTAAACCACACCAACCCGCGTTTCATATATGTTCAATATTTTGTTTAATTTCCAGCGCTTTTTCTAAGATTAATTTCTTTTGTGCATCCTCCATTTTATCCCAAACTTTATACATCATACCGATCCTCGGATTTCGCTCAAGTAAGGACCGATTTCTGGAATAAAAATCCCAATACAAGGTATTAAATGGACAAGCCTTTTCTCCAAATTTTTCTTTTGTTTTGTAGAAACACCCCTCACAATAATTACTCATTTTTTGGATGTAAGCACCCGAGGAAACATAAGGTTTTGAACCCACAATTCCCCCATCAGCAAATTGGCTCATTCCCCGTGTATTGGTTATCTCTACCCATTCAAAAGCGTCAATATAGACACCTAAATACCACCGATCTACCTCATCGGGATGTACTCCAAGTAAGGAGGCAAAATTACCGGTAACCATTAAGCGCTGAATGTGATGCGCATAGGCATGATCTAAGGTTTGCTTAATGGAATGGTGCAGGCAATTCATTTTGGTTTCACCTGTCCAAAACCATGTGGGCAGCGATGCATCATTTCCAAAATAATTTAATACCGAGAATTCGGGCATTTTTGCCCAATAGACTCCACGCATATATTCGCGCCACCCTAGAATTTGCCTAATAAATCCCTCTACTTGATTTAAGGCATAACCTGTTGGATTATTTAGATAGGCTTGCTCTACTGATTGAATCACTTCTCGGGGACCAATCAACTTGACGTTCAATGCAAAAGAAATTCGCGAATGGTACACGTACCAATGCTGGGTTGTGATAGCATCTTGATAGGTCCCAAACCATGGAAGTGCTTGTTCAATAAATTCGTGAAGTAGGTCAAGTGCAGCGGTTCGTGTAATGGTCCAGTGAAATAAGGTAGGATTAATTTCTCCAATGGTTTGAATGGATGCGCGTTGGATGTCTTCGTATACCTCCTTTTGGTCAGTTGTATGAAGTTCCGTTGGAAAAATCACCTCATTTGGTGGGAGTTTTTTACGGTTATCGTGATCAAAATTCCATTGACCGCCAAGGGGCTGATCGTTTTCCATTAATACGTGAAATTTCTTTCGCATGTGTCTGTAGAAAGTCTCCATGAGAAAGGTTTTCTTTCCCTTAAACAAAACTGAAAGATCCTCCCTTTTCGTTAAAAAATGTTCGGAATCTACGGGTGACAATAGGATATCTGACTGCTTGAAATAAGCATCTAGCCGGTATTCATCAGGCCATTGGTAAGAAATCGTTTCTGCTCCTGTGGTTTCCTTTAGGGCCGAAAGATTCTTGATGAAATCTTGTTGGTTCGAGGGGTCGTTGATTTTTAAATAACGAACATGATGACCATTGGTTTTCAACTGTGCAGCAAAGGCTCTCATTGCGGCAAAAATGGCGACTACTTTTTGAATGTGATGGGTAACATATTCCGATTCGGATTTTACTTCCATAAGCACATAGCAAACCGACGAATCCACGGCATTGAACCAGCTGTGATTCATGTTGAGTTGGTCACCTAAAACAAGTCTTAGTTCACGTATTTCCATTGGTTTTATTTGTTCTGCAGCGATCGCTGCAATAAATCACTTCTTCCCATACACGCTCCCATTTTTTTCTCCAAGAAAAAGGCCGTTTACACACCGGACAAATTTTCTGCGGAAGATTCGCCTTTTTAACGTTTTTCATGTTGAACCCTATTTGGTGAAACATGCTTGGACAATACTTTTTTACCAAGGGTTCTCGCATTAGGCGACTTTTTTATTCCATACATGATATCAGACGCATGTTTACGAGAAGTTTCTATGTCTACAATTGGAAAGGGGTAATCAACGCCAAGGCGACACGCATAAAACACCTGGTCAATTTCACTCATTTTCCATGGTTCATGTATCAAGGAAGATGGAACATCCTTCAATGCTGGAATCCATTTCCTTATAAATTCTCCTTCCGGATCATGCGCTTCCGAGTTTTTTATTGGATTATAAATTCTCAAGGTATTTACACCAGTTAAGCCGGCCTGCATTTGAATTTGGGGATAATGGATACCTGGTTCATAATCTAGAAACTGACGTGCCAAGAAATGAAGGTCTCTCCAATCTTGCCATAAATTGTAAACAAAAAAGGAAACGACCATGGCGCGCATTCGAAAATTCAAATAACCTGTAGCAACCACACAACGCATACACGCATCCACTAAGGGAATCCCTGTTTTGCCCTCTTGCCATGCCGTAATATACACGTCATTTTTTACCTTACCTAGGCTTTCAAATGCCGAATTAACGGGCAAGAATTCCATCCGACATTCGGTCTCAAACTTTTGAATGAAATGGCAATGCCAATGCAATCTTGAAATGAAATTAGCAAGTGAACGTGCATTCCCACCTAGTTTTTTTATACTCAGAGCACGCTGATAAACTTGCCGAATGGAAAGGTTTCCATACGCTAAATAAGGAGACAATCGACTGCACGATTTTCTGGCAGCCTCAGGCTTGGAAATATGTAAAGAATAGGTTCTATGACGGGAATCAAAAAAAGTATCCAAATAGCGTTTGGCATTGAGTACTCCCCCCGGCTGGAAGGTTTTATTTGAGGTTTTAATTTCTTCCGGTAAGGAGGTTTCATCCGCTAAATCCCAAGAGACATTGACAGAAATCAACTGCTCGAGCTTAGGATCTTCCATCGGCGCATGCATAAATTTAAGCCATTCTTTGTCCCATGTTTTGCGGTGCTTTAATCCGCGTATAACACCGTTCGATTGGAATTGATGCCAAGGAATTTGCTTTAACTTAAGAAAGGCCGCAATTCGTTTATCTCGATTGTATGAAATCCAGTTCCCGGTTTCTTGATAGGAAAATACCGAATTGATTTCGTATTGTTTATTGAGTTCAACAAAGACCTCATCAGCCGATGCATGCACGATCGTTAATGAATTGTTAATTAGCACCTTTTTTAATTCAGTAATCGACTCATATACAAAGCGCCAATGACGGACATCCGAATCCGCTGCTTCCATCAATTGAGGTTCAAAAACATACAGTAAAATAAGGGGTAGGCCCTGTTCTATGGCTTGCTTAAGTGGTAAGTGATCGCTAAGGCGTAAATCACGTTTGAACCAAAGAACATTTACTTTCATTATGTGAAAACAACCAATATGGAAAAGTGTTTCAAAAGAATTCATGGTTTAGCTACCTTTGTAGTATGTCACGATTAACTAATTATTTATTTCTCCAGTTTATGGGGGTAGTTTTCTTGGGGAACGCTCAAGAAAAACAAATTCAATACAAATCTGAGTACTTTGTGATTTTAGTTATTGATGGCCCTAGATATACAGAAACCTATGGAGATACCGGTTGCACCTACATACCCAATTTATGTAACACCCTGATGCCTCAAGGCACATTCTTTTCCAACTTTCGCAATAATGGACCAACCTTTACGGTTCCTGGACACACGGCGTTAATGACAGGAATTTACCAACGTATTTCCAACGTGGGTGCAGGTTTACCGAGAAACCCATCGTTATTTCAATATTACATCAAGGAACGTCACGCTTTAACTACGGATGCTCAAATCATCGCCAGTAAAGGAAAATTGAATGTATTATCCAATACAAAGGATCGTAAATGGAAAAATAAATTTCGTCCGTATTCATACTGTGGACCGAACGGCAATGGGCTGAGTTATGGTCCTGACCGAGAAACGATGGTTAAAGTGAAAGAGACCTTATCCTCCACTGCCCCACCCCATTTGATGCTGATTAATTTATTAGGAGTGGATGTAAATGGGCACGGCAACGAGTGGAAAAAATACCTAGATAACATCAAGTACACGGACGCCTATGCCCTTGAAATCTGGAACTCTATTCAAGCGAATCCTTTACTTAAAGATAAAACCACTTTATTTATCACAAACGACCACGGTCGACATACGGAGGGGCACAAAAACGGATTTGTTAACCACGGTGATGGGTGTGATGGGTGTCGGCATATATCTTTATTGGTGTTGGGTCCAGATGTACCAAAGAATCAAGAAATAACCACGGAGGCAGAAATGATTGACATACCTGTTACGATTGCACAGATGTTGCATATCGGTTTTCCGACGGGTAAAGGAAGGTTTTTGTCTGAGATTTTCACAAAAAAACTTTAGCACTGCTTGAATTAACAACACAATGTAACATAAGTATCAAAGCAAGAACTAAAAACAGCTGATTTTTGTAAAAACTACATTTTATGAAAAACACATTTTATTCTATTGCTTTTATGTTAATTGCCTTTGCTAGTTATTCGTGTACGTCAACCGGTGCAGAATCAACTGAAACTGAAAACGCACAATTCGGAGGAATCAAGACCTTGGTTGCTGGTGATTTTAGCGCAAAAGAAAAAGATTCGAATACGGTCGTTATCGATGTGCGAAGTCCAGAAGAAGTAGCCAATGGCTTTATTCCGGGAACAGATTTATTTATTAATTTCTTCGATGGGAACTTCCAAGATCAACTTCAAAAACTAGATAAAACAAAAACATACATTGTTTATTGTCATTCTGGTAATAGAAGTGGAAAAGCAACGAACGTAATGCAACAACTCGGTTTCACAGATATCTATAATTTACAAGGCGGCATTTCAAGTTGGACTGGAGCCTTGTCGCAAAAATAATGAATCAAGACAAACTCTTCGGTGTTATTTCGGTTGGAGGCATCAGTGCAGTAGCATGGTTTATTGCCCCCTATACCCCAAGTGCACTGAACAGTATTATACTTGCGCTACTATTAGGAATCCTCATTGGGACGCTTGTAAAATTTAGAGAAGAAGTAAAAAAACCGGCAGCGACCATTGGCTCAAAAGCATTGGAATATTCAATACTATTTCTTGCGTTTGGAATCAACTATCGATTTTTGGTCAATATCGGTTGGATTCCAATTCTTGGTATTTTATCAAGCATCACCGTCGTATTACTAGTCACGAAAATCCTTGTGAAACGCTTTAACTGTCCTGCATCTGCGGGATGGTTAATTGGCATTGGAACTGCGATCTGTGGATCATCAGCAATCGCAGCGGCAGCACCTTTTATTTCAAAAAACAAAGAGGATATTGGGATATCATTAGCTGTAGTTAATTTATGGGGAGCACTTGGAATGATTCTGCTACCCATAATTTTTCAACTTCCTTTTCTCAATTCACTCAACCACGGATTAATCTTAGGAGGAGGTTTACATTCTGTTGGAAACGTTATGGGCGCTGCATATGGCATTAGTGATGCACTCGGGAATGAAGCATTGGCGATAAAAATGGCACGTGTTGCCTTGCTAACCCCAGCATTGTTAGTAATCGTTGCCATGAATCGAAGTGAAAACAAAACTTCTGAGCGAATTAAGGTTAAGATACCATGGTATATCTATGGATTTTTACTTATAACTGCCTTCGTAAGTATATTGGAAATTCCAATCGAACTCATTGAGTGGAATGAGTGGTTTGGTAAAATTGCGCTTACGGTAGCCATGGCGGCAATCGGGGTTAATCTTAATCTTAAAGAACTCTTGGTATCAGGTAGGAAAGGGCTTTTGTTTGGTTTCCTAATTTTTATGGCTCAGTTGGTAATGTTGTTTTTTGCAGCAAGTTTTTGATTAAAAAAATTTAGTTATCGCTATGACCTGTTCAACTTAATAACCAATTGAAATTGATTTAATTAAACCAAATATCCTACCTTAAGAGCTTCCATTCTCTATATACTTTTGATAAAGTTTCCGGTAAGGGTTCTTTTTAATATTATAGGGTGTATTTCGCGTAGTTCTACGAATCACTTTATTCAGCATTATTTGCTTAAACGAACCTAAGGTGCCATTCTTCATGGCAGTCAAATTCCAAATTGGCACATTGCCCAAAGTATCAATTAGAGAGGCTCGCAAGGTAATTGAATTTGTAATCAGCGTTGTACCTGTTGCTTGTTGAAAGAAAATGGCAGTCGCCTCTGACACGGGTTCAAGAATTTGGATATTTGATTCAAACACGGCATCAACCTTAAGTAATTTACACAGTTCTTTCGGCGAAATCCTACCTTCATTATAGCCTGCTGGCAGCACAACATCATTCGTAAAATTTAAATCCAACACCTCCACAAAACATTTCCCTTCATTCATTCGTCGTGCAAAGGATCGAATCAATTGTTCTTGTAATTGACGCTGCTTTTGAAGGGTTAACTCATTGAATCGGTCATCCGTCATCCAAATTTTACGTTCAATAGTCGTTCTTGGTGGCAACACCGCAATGGCATGGTGCTTTTGCGTAATCTTAATGATGTGCGGTAGATAGTCTACACTCACACATGAAGAAAGAAATAAAAGAATGATCAAAGGAGCGAAAGTTTTCATAATTCAAAGGTAAAAAAATGAATGAAACTTGATTGCCACTTACTCTGACTCGGATTTTATAAAAATAAAAAAGGGCTGTTTCCAACCCTTTATCTAAATG
>JBEGMB010000006.1:0-2864 GCA_041183245.1 Bacteroidota bacterium | reverse complement strand
CACAGAATCCAATACACATTCAAGTGCATTGTAATCTTTATAAACGGTAATAATCAGTGTGGTAGGCATACCCTCAAAAATAAGCAATTAACCCATGAGTTGAAATACAATGTCAGCAACTGCTGGACATATATGCGCATTTTTATCGGTAATGTCGAGCACTTGGTGCATGTATTTTCTGTTGGTGTGTGGGTATTCACGGCATGCGAGTGGACGATGCTCATAAATACTACACTCATTATCCGCTCCAAGAAATGCACAAGGGCTCTTTTGAAGTACATAATCAGAATCTTCATCCATACGCAAGTAATCGCTAATGAATTTAGATTCCTTAATGCGAAGATGTTTCGCAATTCTTCGAATATCTGTGTCTCGAAAAATAGGGGAGGTCGTCTTGCAACAATTAGCACATTGTAGGCAATCTATTTTTTCAAAGGTCCGTTCATGTGCCTCCCGAAAAATCGTGTCAAGCTGTTTATGTTTCCTAACTTTCTTCAAGAAAGACCTTATTTCCTTGTGGGATTCGGCGCTTTTGTTGAGTAATTTTTGATATTCAGGGTTGATCATATCGACAGCGTTCGAGGGATAAGTTTGTGTTGTTTGTAAAATTGCTTAATCCAAAAGGTCGGTTTCCTTTAAATCCGCATTTTTAAGGTATTTACGTTCAAACCAAAAGGTACCAAAGGGTATCAAGGACATAAGCCATCCAACCACATAAAATTCAACCTTCTTTTTAAAGCCTATTCCTACAATCAATACCCAAAGACAATATGCTATGAAAAGCAGTCCATGGCTCATCCCAACGATGTAATTCGGTAGGGGCCAATGCATAAGGTATTTGATGGGCATAGTAATGCCAAAGGCGATATAGGAAATTCCTTCCGAAATAGCCAGAATTCTAAGTATAGATAACTGTTTCATATAAATGAATCTTTTAATTTTTCTAATGCGATAATTTGATCTCGAATTGATGCCGCTAAGATAAAATCTAATTCCTTTGCAGCACGTTGCATCTCTTTTTTAAGTTGTTTTATTGCTTTTTCAAGCTCTTGTAGGTTCTTATAATTGTGCTGCGATTCGTTGATGTTATCGATGCTTTTTGGCTGCTTGTAGTTATTGTCTTGTTTGGCGCTGTTTTTTAGTCCCGAATCGATGGGCTTATTCAAAGGCTGGGGGGAAAGTCCATGGGCTTCGTTGTATGCCATTTGAATGCTTCGTCGACGTTCTGTTTCTTCAATGGTCAAGCGCATTGAATCTGTCATCTTATCTGCATACATGATTACACGACCATTCACGTTCCGTGCAGCACGGCCAACCGTTTGAACCAGTGATTTCACATTCCTTAGGAACCCTTCCTTGTCGGCATCCAATATCGCAACCAACGACACTTCAGGTAAGTCGAGTCCTTCTCGCAGCAAGTTAACCCCAACCAATACATCGAACGTTCCTATGCGAAGCTCACGTAAAATTTCTACCCGGTCCAAGGTGTCTATGTCGCTGTGTATGTACTGGCAATTAACACCAACTTTCGTAAGGTATTTTTGCAGCTCTTCAGCCATTCGTTTGGTGAGTGTAGTAACTAAGGCACGTTCATTCAACGCAACACGCGCTTGAATTTCTTCTATTAAGTTATCGATTTGAAAGCGGCTTGGACGGACCTCAATGATCGGGTCGAGTAGGCCCGTAGGACGGATAACTTGTTCAACCATGACGCCTTCCGATAGTTCGATTTCTAAGGCCGCCGGAGTAGCCGAAACAAATACACATTGGTTGAGCAGTCCTTCAAATTCTTCATATTTCAAGGGTCGATTATCGATTGCTGCCTGTAAGCGAAACCCATACTCCACCAAGTTTATTTTTCGTGCCCTGTCTCCTCCATACATTCCTTTTACTTGAGGCAAGGTCACGTGGCTTTCGTCTACCATCATGAGGTAGTCTTCTGGGAAATAATCAAGTAAACAAAAGGGACGTTCGCCGGGCTGACGGTTGTCGAAATACCGTGAATAATTCTCAATTCCTGAGCAATAACCGAGTTCTCGAATCATTTCAAGGTCGTAGGAAACCCGTTCATACAGGCGATTTGCTTCTTCTAAGCGTCCATTCTTTTTGAATTGATCCACTTGAAACACGAGATCATCTTGAATCTGGTGTATGGCTTGCAAGGTGTTTTCAGGACTTGAAACAAACAGGTTAGCAGGATACAAGTTTAACTCAGTATGCCTCTCAAACACTTGATTGGTAATTGGATCAATGGATTGAATTCCTTCGATTTCACCACCGAAGAATAAAATTCTAACTACGTGATCTGCATATGCTAAATAAATGTCGACCGTATCTCCTGTAACTCGAAACATTCCTCGTTCAAAGACTTCTTCGCTGCGGGTATATAAATTCTCAACCAAGCGATGCAGAAAGCTGTTTCTTGGAACTTCCATACCCACATGGATCGGTAGAATGCTCTTCTTAAATTCGTTGGGGTTTCCGATTCCGTAAATACAAGAAACCGACGCAACTACGATGATGTCTCTGCGGCCAGAGAGTAGGGCGGATGAAGCGGAGAGCCTAAGTTTTTCAATTTCATCGTTAATCGAAAGGTCTTTTTCAATGTAGGTGTTGGTAACGGGAATATAGGCTTCTGGTTGATAGTAGTCGTAATAAGAAACGAAATATTCTACGGCATTATTAGGGAAAAACTGTTTGAATTCAGCATATAACTGGGCGGCCAAGGTTTTGTTGTGTGAAAGAATCAAGGTTGGTTTTTTCACTTGTTCAATCACATTGGCCATGGTAAAGGTTTTACCGCTACCTGTCACTCCCAACAAGGTTTGAAATGTTATGCCTGCGTTTACTCCCTCAACCAATTG
>JBEGMB010000005.1:0-5633 GCA_041183245.1 Bacteroidota bacterium | reverse complement strand
CCGTAACTAAATCGTTTTTGCCCCCCTTGGAGGAATACACGGCACAAGTGCAACGTGCCTATAACAACGGTTGGTTGACTAATCGGGGCAAATTGGTTTTGGAATTAGAAGAAAAATTAACGACTTATCTTGCTTTGGAAGAAAGTAGGATTTTGCTCATGAACAATGGAACCATTCCCCTACAAATTGCGCTTAAATGCATGGCTCAGGGTGGGGAAGTAATTACTACGCCTTTCTCCTATGTGGCTACCACCTCCGCAATTGTTTGGGAGGGTTGCACGCCCGTGTTTGTGGATATTCACCCGGAATATCTAACCATTGATGAAACAAAAATCGAGCAGGCCATTACGGAAAAAACCACCTGTATTTTAGCGACTCACGTGTTCGGGAATCCGTGTAACATTGAAGAAATTGAACGAATTGCCAAGAAACACAGCCTTAAGGTAATTTATGACGGTGCCCATGCATTCGGGGTTAACTACAAAGGGAAAAGTATTTTTGAATATGGGGATGTCACTACCTGCAGTTTTCATGCAACCAAATTATTCCATACCGGCGAAGGAGGAGCGATTTTCTGTAAGGATCCAGCTTTGTTTCATCAGCTATATTATAGTCATAATTTTGGTCACGATGGACCCTTGGCATTTCATGGACTCGGAATCAACGGGAAGATGAGTGAATTACAGGCAGCCATGGGCTTGGCAGTTTTACCGTACATGGAGGAGATTTTAAAAGAACGAAGCCGAGTGATAACAGGTTACTATCAAAACCTTAAATTGAATCGGCTTTCACGACTTAAAATCAGAAAAGAAACACATTGGAATTCAGCATATTATCCCGTGTTATGTGAATCTGAGAATCAATTATTGGAAATAGAAAAATCATTACATGATATCGAGGTTTTTCCGCGCAGATATTTTTATCCGTCGCTAACCAAATTACCTTATATTCCGCAAAGCAGCTGTGAGATTGCATCTGATGTATCTTCCCGGATTTTATGTTTACCCTTATTTTATGGTTTAAGTGAAAATGAAGTAAAGGTTATTGCCTCGATTATTAATAATTTTTAAGTTAGAACACATGATAATTATAGGAGCGGGAGGACATGCCTTAGAAGTTTTAAATGAACTAAAACAAGCGAATCATTCGATCGGTGCGTTTTATGATGAAATTAATGTGCATGTGAATGAATTGTTCGGCATTCCGGTTTACCATGAGCCTAACCAATTACCTATGGAACCATTCGTGCTTGGCGTTGGTGGTCCAACGTTAAGACGGAAATTATACGAACAGTTTTGTGGTCAACGCACTCCAGCATCTGTCATTTCATCGTCTGCCCAAGTGAGTTCTTTAAATACGAGATTAGGGCAAGGATTAAACCTTATGTCAGGTGTTTACATTGGTCCTAATGTTACAATTGGTGACGGTTCTTTGGTGAATGCGCGTTCAGGAATTCATCACGATTCTCAAATCGGTTCGTTTTGTGAAATCTGTATCGGCGTTTCTGTAGCTGGACGCTGCAAAATTGGAAACGAGGTTTTTATTGGCATGGGGGCACTTATCCTACCTGGTGTTACAATCGGCGATCAAGCCATCATAGGCGCTGGCGCAGTGGTAACGAAAGATGTTCCTGCGGGTGTTACAGTTAAAGGGGTACCGGCGAAGTGACAAGAAAACCAAATATCTTGTTGGTTGGGGATATGCCTGGTTGGGCATTTCATAACATCATTACCTTTGTTCGCACTAAGGTTCAGGGCTACAATTTTTATTACGATTATACCATTTATAACCCTAAGGAAAATTCGAAAGTCACCTCAGACATTGAGGTGAAGCGCCGCCATATTGCACCAAGGACAATAAAAAAAACAATTCCATTTCAGCAAACCTTCTTGCTAAAAGGACTGGTATATCGAGTAATTAATTGGTTAAATCAACTTGGACTTTTGTCATATAATGGCGACGGACAATTTCGGAGGATTCGTAAGAATAACACCTATGATCTGGTTTTATTTTTGGATTATTACATGGATAAAGACGCTGACTTCGGGCATATCAAGGCTAAAACTCGAGTTAAAGGGATTTTTACCGCTCAATTTCCCCCCAAAGGAATCCGTATTGATCCCAACATATCATTAGAAGAATTTTGTAAAAACTACTTAGCTGACAGTAATGCCTTACTGGTTGGTGCTCCTTGCATTGCGCAAACATATACGGATGTCTTTACTAAGCCGATTTTTTTTGCTAATATGGCCTATGATGAAAAGGTATTTTGCCCAACATCAAAAGAGTTAAATATAAACGAGCCTTTAATTGTTGGTTGGACAGGTAATCCGGACAGAGACTTTAAAGGGTTTTATTCACATGTGATTCCAGCAGTGGAACATTTGAAAAATCTTGGTTATTCCATTGAATTGAAAACTCAGTTCGATGGGACCCTCAATTCCTTGGCAGATTTTTGGAATAAGGTAGATGTTGCTTTAATTACATCAGAGGCTGATGCGGGTCCTTCTATGTTCATGGAAGCAAGCCTGTGTGGTGTTCCAAGCATTAGTACCCGAATCGGTTTACCAAACGATGTGATTGAAGATAAAGTGAATGGACTATTTTGCGATAGAAACGTTGCGGATATTGTGGATAAGTTGAAATTTTTGATCGACAACAAAAAGATACATCGAGCAATGAAAGACAACATAAGAGCGACTTATATCAGTAGGCTTGGAGTTGAGATTCAAAAAGCCCGATGGAAGTCACTCTTTAATGCAGTATTAAATGAGTAAGACGCGCATCTTTTTCTTCTTCCCCTTAGCCTCCGTTGGGGGTACAGAACGTGTTCATTTGGATGTTTTGAATGCCCTATCGAATTACCCTATGGAAATATTCATACGTTATCGAGTGAATCCATGGAAAGGAATGGCGCATCGGCGAACAAAAGAAGCTAAACGTGAAGGAGTTCAATGGCTTTCTTTGTTTAACGCATTTGGCTCTGTAACTTTTCTGTCCACTTTTCTAGAAGCACCAAGGTTTGGAAGGCTAATTCGTGCTTGGTACATCAAGCGCTTAGCCCGTAAAATTAATTCAGCAACGAATCCAGTAGTCGTATTTTGGCATCGAGAGTCCATTGAGTTTTTATGGCCTTTTCTTGAATCTCATGTGAAATTGGTAGACATTGTGCACAACAATGCTAATAATTCAGTGGCCGACCCACACTACTTGAATAACGATTTAGCCCTTCGGATTGATCGTCGTGTTTTGGTTAATGTTGGATTATTGAATTGGATCAAGCCCTTGTATTCAAATGCGGGCCATCCATCGGAGTTATTAGAACGAATCAAGGTGATTAACCATAAAGTGAACTTCCCCTCATCGATTCCAAACAAACCATCAACGGATTTTAATGTGATTTTTGTTGGACGTGATGCTAAAGAAAAACGAGTTGACTTATTTCTCGAAATAGCATCACGCTGCGCTGATTTAAACGCGATTAAATTTCATGTGGTGGGTATTAAATCAGAATTATCGAGTGAATCAAACATAACCTTGCATGGTGTAGTTTTAGATCAAGCGCACATTGAATCTATTTATTCGCAATCCCATGTATTGGTTATGACTTCAGAAAGTGAAGGGTTTCCTAAAGTGATTGCTGAATCAATGGCCTTCGGGTGCGTTCCAATAGTAACTGCTGTTGGAGGTATTCCATCCGTGTTGCAGGATGGGGATTGTGCGATTTTGACCAATCCTGATTTGTGTGTTGAAGAAAGCATTGCACATATAGTAACCTTAAGCCAACACCCATTAGATTTTAATGAACGTTCGAAAAAGGCTTATTTTTACGCAAAGGAACACTTCGATTCCGAACGTTTCGATAATGAATGGAAAAAACTCATACAATCCCTTGGTTAGTGTAATTATTCCGAATTATAACCATGCATCTTATCTTCGAGAGCGCATCGATTCTGTGTTAAATCAATCTTACAGAGATTTTGAGGTGATTGTATTGGATGATTGTTCATCCGACAACAGTCGAGAAATCATTGAAAGATATAGAGGTCATGAGAAAATCAGTCACATTGAATACAACAGCCTTAATAGTGGAAGTACCTTTAAACAATGGCAAAAAGGATTGGAATGCGCAAAAGGTGAATGGATTTGGATTGCAGAGAGTGATGATGTGGCTCACCCAGATTTTTTATTGAAATGCCTTTCTTCCGTGCAGGAGCTTGACTTGGTTTTTTGCAAATCAACTATTATCAACGGGCTAGGAGAGCGGGCTACCTATCTTGGATCATCATTTTTTCCTGCAGATGAGGTGTTTAACCCAGATGTGCCTGTGCATCACATTGATTCTTCTAAATTCCTTGAAGAGCGAATGTTTAATTTTAACCACATCGTAAATGCCAGTAGCGTGTTAACTAAAGGTGCAACATTACGTCAGTTAATTCCTGAAATTACGGATTTCAAGTTATGTGGGGATTGGATGCTGTGGGTATTGATTTTATCTAATGGAAATGGATGTTACTTAAATGAAAGTCTGAATTTTTTTCGTGTACACGACCAAACCGTAAGAGCTTACCAAAGCAGTACTATGGAAACTTTTTATGAAAATACACGCATTGCTAAGTTTGTTTTTAAACAGCGTCCTACGAAAGCACTTAGAAGTAAAATTTCTGAGTATTTAATTTTTGCATATTTCAATCGGTATTCAAAGGCACAGCGCAAGGGGTCATTTTTAACGATGTTGAATCTCATTTCTGTGTATGGACTGATGGCAGTTATTCATACCTTGGCACACAAGTTGAAACATGATTGAATTATCTATTATCATCGTCAATTATAATACAGCAAATCATACTGTGGCTTGTCTTCAGTCTATTGTGAACCAGTCCATGTCGGTGTCTTATGAATTAATTGTAGTTGATAATGCTTCAACCGACCTTAGTTCCGTCTTAATTAAATCTCAGATACCCAAGGTTATTTGGATTCAAAATTCCACCAATCTTGGGTTTGGTAGTGCGGTGAATATTGGGGTGGCTAATGCTCGTGGAGCATTTATAGCTGTAATTAATTCGGATATTGTGGTAAAGGATAATGCTATCGAGCAGTTGTTGATTCGTTTTAGAACAGATCCTGAACCTGTTGGCATGGCAAATTGTAGCTTAGTCGATGAATTTGGAACACATCAAAAAGTTGTTTATTCGTACAATGCATCATTTAAAGAAATCTTGAGCTATAATCGAATACTGGCAAAATTATTCAATCGTTGGTTCAAATCAATTCCCGATGACGTTAAGGCCTTACATGGCGCATGCTTACTGATTAAGCGTTCGCTGTTTCAATCGTTGAATGGATTCGATACCGACTTTTTTTTGTATTCGGAAGAATTTGATTTGTCTCGAAGAATTTTGAAAAAAGGATATATACTAAGATGTTATGATGAGGTTTCCCTATTTCATGGAAATGAAGTAAGTAGTCCGAATAAATCATGGAATTTAAGACAGCGCAGTGCTTCAATCGCTTTGCTTTTCAGGAAAACTCACGGGGTATTTGGTTTGTTATTTTATTATTGGCTGATTGTTTTTAATTTACTGTCTAATGGGGTATTGTGGTGGCGAATGAATCTTGAAGAACGTAAGGAC
>JBEGMB010000004.1:0-13099 GCA_041183245.1 Bacteroidota bacterium | reverse complement strand
CCCATTATTCCTTGTTATCTTTGTGTCATATACTTTATACATGGATATTCAAGAAATATTAATTAAGGCAGCCCAATTGATTGCCTCCTTGGCGTTTTTAGTTACAATACATGAATTCGGTCATTTTATCCCAGCACGATTATTTAAAACTAAAGTTGAAAAATTTTATTTGTTTTTTAATCCTTGGTTTTCATTGTTCAGGTATAGAAAAGTGAATGGTAAAAAGCGATATGCATGGTTTACTAAAGAAACTCCAAAAGATTGGGAAGACGGGAGTGATAAAACAGAGTGGGGAATTGGGTGGTTACCACTTGGAGGGTACGTAAAAATTGCTGGAATGATTGATGAGTCGATGGATAAAGAGCAAATGGCACAGCCGGCTAAACCCTATGAATTTAGAACCAAAAAACCGTGGCAGCGACTTATCATAATGATTGGCGGGGTAACCGTCAATTTAATTGCAGGGTTTATTATATATGGTGCCATTGCATGGTATTGGGGAGGCGCGACCTTGACAACTTCAAAACTAAATCAAGGGATGGCAATTCATCCGTATCTAGCCAAGTACGATGTGCGTTCGGGCGATGTGATTACCAAGGTTAATGGTGAGGAAGTAAGCTCTTTCGATGATATTAATAGAGGGCTTCTTTTGCGTAATAAAACAATTCTGACACTCACCCGAGATGGAAAAACACTTGTTCGTAAATTACCAGCAACCATTGATCAAGAACTGTTTCAACACGGTGCGATGTCCGTTGCTTCGTTTAGAGTTATTGCCGAGGGGGCAGAGACAGTCACCCCTGGTGGATTTGCAGAAAAAGCAGGCATGAAAAATGGAGATAAAATCATCTCAATTAACGGCGCCGAAATAAAATATTTCGACGATATCCAATTGTCTTTGTACGGCAAGCGCAATAAAAAGGCAGATGTATTAGTACTTCGAGGAAGCGATTCCATCATGATTCACAGCAAGGTAACTCCAGAGGGAACCATTGGATTTGCTTCTAAAAACCAATTCACTTCTGATACGCTTGCCTTGTCGAAGGTGCGCTATAGCTTGGGTGAAAGCATGTCGAAAGGCGTGGTTGGAGGAACGCAGTTGTTGAGGGATTATGTAGCGCAATTTAAATTTGTATTCACCAAGAAAGGCGCAACGTCTGTGGGTGGTTTCACACGAATAGGCGACATGTTTGCTCCTGTATGGGACTGGAAGGTGTTTTGGTTCAACACAGCGTTTTTATCGTTTGCGTTGGCATTTATGAATATTTTACCAATCCCTGCGCTCGATGGTGGTCACGTGGTATTCTTACTTTATGAATGGATTACAGGAAAAGAAGCCCCTCAGAAAATCCTGGAGTATGCGCAGTATATTGGCTTTTTCTTATTGTTAGGCTTGATGATTTACGCAAACGGTAACGATCTGATTCAGTTAATCTTTAAGTAGATTCATCTTACTCTGAATACCAATACTAATTAGGGAAGCGCGGGTTTTTGCCTGCTCAGCACGCGGTCCTTCAAAGTGTTGGTCAACTGTTCGATGGAATAACAATACCCATTCATTAAATAATGCTTTCGTCAAGTGCATGTGAAGGTGCTTGTTTGTTACATTTTCAGTATATCCCGCTTCATCTAAAAGAATAAATCGCCAAAATTTTTTCATTTTTGGAAGATGCGCCTCCCAGTTTAGCCCATTAAAGAACGGACGAAGGGACTCAGATTTCATAACCTCGGCATAAAAGTCATTAACAAGTAAATTTATGTCTTCAGCGTTTTGTATATCAACTTTCATAATTAAAATTAGAAAAAAGCACGAAGTTCCATACCCCCGTTGTGTACAACCTTGTTTTCGGAGGGCTTTCTTCCTGAATATACGAGATTTAATTGAAGGTTTTTCCCAACATTTCGTTGCCAATTAAGGGACCACGTATAATTCGAACCAGGACGCAAGGCCTCAAGCATTTCAAAGGCAACAGGAGACAACGGGTTTCCGTTAAAAGTTAAATTAAGGTATTTGAGTGACCCTTGTATGCTACCTTTTTCCGTTGTATTGTACTTAAATTCAAGGCCTAATTCTTTTGAATTGCTTTTCTCTGCCCCATAAATTGGTTCATTTGTTTTTGAAGATAATTTGGCATCAACAGCCATGCGGTAGTTCGTGGATGGTTGATATGAAAATTCCATTCTTACAAATTGATAGCGTATTTGATAATTTCTGCCTTGCGTGTAATCTACTGAAGAGGTTTTGTTTCCTTGTTGTCCCTCAGTTTTTATAGAAAATGAAGGAACAATATTCCACCTCAGCATAAGCTCGTTGTATTCAATTGCTTTCGCATCAAATCCCGTTGCGAGTAGTGACTTATTTAGATTTTTATTAATGATATAATGGCCATTAAATTTCGCTGAGGTTCTAAATAGGTAGAGTGAGTTTCTTACAGAATATGCTGAAGATATAAGCGCATTGTCTAGAACATCTGCGTTTATAGGATTTAATATATCGGCAACGGCGAAGGTGTTTAATTTCCTCGTTGATCGAATTCTAAGTTGGTTTGAAACGGTTGAAAGCAACTTGAGTACGCCTGTTTTTTTATTCCAAATTAATTCGGGTCGCCAGAATAAACTTTGATTGTATTCATTTGAATACGTCTTTTGATAAGCATTACTTGGCGTGAAAATCCGAATGTAATTTGCTTGATCTATGAATGTGGCGGTTTCAAATTCATTTAAATCCTTAACCCCGTCATTGTTGTAATCAATCCACGTATATACGCCTTGCCCTGAATTAACTTCTAAGTAAATAAAACTTCGTTTTTGTTCTAACCCAGACCCCACTTCATAATAGGTGTCAAAGGTGAGCGCTCCGTTGAGTATGCGTTTAGAAACATTAATTCGCCCAACAATTGATTGGTCTGGCGTAATGTTAAGTAAACCGCTATCTAAGGGTGTTAGGTTTCTTAAGCCTAGGACGAACCCATAGGCTCCTCCTTTTTTATCTTTAACTTGAATCTCTCCACCTATGGTTGTTCCTCTTGCCGCTACAGTAAAACCGGCGCTGTCGGGCTTCCAATCCAGGCGTTCTCTATAGAAAAACTTTACCATGGCCTTACTGCTGTCTGCATTTTGAAGATACCCTTGAATGTCGTAAAACGCATAGCTAGCGGAGTTCATGCCTAGTACTTTATCACGGAGATTAAATTCTTGATCGTCTTTAATTCCGATTTTTATTCGATGTATAGTTTGTGAGGCGTCTAAGCGGTGACGGATAAATCGGGTGTTGACCACTCCTGTACTGTTAAGTGCGCTTCCATCCCATGAAACCGAAAGTCCTTTCTTTTTGATGCCCCCATCTGAATAAATTCGTGTGCCATTGAACGCATTTCCAATGGTAAAGTGCTGTGCTTGAACACTTAAAAAACCAAGTTTATCGTGTTGAATTTTGTGTGATAATTTACCATTCCATTGAGTACCTGAGAGCTTCGTGTTTCTAATGTTCCAATCTCGATCAAACTCTACAGCGCGGTAAGGCTCAATAAACGAGAAGTTATTTCCTAAATATTCTGATTCTACTAGGGTTGAATGATTCCAACGATTAAGTTCAACTTTTCCTTGACGCATAATTTTAGTTCGGTTTCCCAAACCCCAGTCGTTTGACCGGTCTTTGCTTGCAAATAAATTCACGGCTTCTTCTGATGCGGAGAATTCTGTTTCCACCACCCATTTTCCACCGAATTTTTGTTGAATTCCCGCCGTTATCATCCGCTTTCTTTTGGGTGAGTTCACACGTTGTATGGGCATGTAGGACCCTTGAGGTAGTCCTCCCAGTGGGCTTACCCATTTATAAACAGGACCAAAGGCCGTAGTTTTATCCAACACATAATTCCCTTTGTTTGCCCCAACTAACAGGAAAGTTGCCCGATATGTGGCCGAGTCCGGATGGACAGAGAAAACAAGAACAGAGTCATATCCTAAGCTGTCAACTAAGCGATACAGGTTTTGATTCGGCTGAAAGCCGACAGAATCGATCGTGCCGATGAAGGCATTGCTTAAACTATCACCAGCGGCTGCAATGAGTTGTTTGGTGGTTTCATTCAAACTTAATTGGAGGGGTTGGTTTTTAAGGTCTTGCTCTTGATAGTAGTTTATCCAACTGGTGGTGTTGTTAACGCGGTAACTAAGATGCTGCTGAATTAATCCACGCGTATATGCTTGATCTGCGTACTGGAATTCTACCACGATTCGAACATCTTTCGTAATAAGGTTTCGAGAGGTAAATACAAGTTCGGCACTGTTATAGTCTATGGTGTAATCAAATTCTTGTCCACGCTGTAATTGACGGCCATCAATAAATACGCGCTCAGTTCCTGACAACACGACAATGAACGGTTCGTTTTCTGCACCAACAAGCCTGTAAGGCCCTTGATTGTTTTCTACACCCGGGATAATTTGTCGTTGAAACTTTCCTTTTGACAAGCCAACACTTGATTGGATTTTTAGTTGTTTATTGGCGCTCAAATCAAAGGTATTGGTCATCGTCAAACCCTGTCCTCTTTTTTTATAGTTAAGAAAGTACCCATCCGAACGATTAATCCAGAAATCACCTGCGGTCAGTTTGAATTTATCCGTATAAAGCTGAATAAAAACCTGGTCGAATTCTTGTAATTTATTGGTGTTTCCGTCGGGTTGAATGGGAATGTTTGCATCGGACACAGAAGCCAAAATGTGCAGGTCTTCTGATAGTTTTCCGCTTAATTCTAGATTTAGCGTTGAGTTAATCCCGAGACTTTGGCGATTTCCAAAGGTTATACCACGAGAAACACTGCCCCGCTTATTGATCTCATTACCTCCAAAAAGATCTTCTATTAATGGATTCTCATCAGTGATTGAAAACATCGTGTTTGACATGTTCGGAACCAAGGCAATAGAGTCGTAAGATTGATTCGTAGGGGTTAAGTTTAAGTTTATTCGTAAATAATTAACCTGAACAACTCCGTTAATCTTAGGGTTAAACGCAATGGTTTTGTCTATGTAATTTACCTTAAACAGCTCCTTTGAAACCGTGTCGTTTTCATAAATGCAATAAACACTTCCCGGTAAAATCGACAGGGAGTCTAATTGCTGGGGTGTTACTTTTGAAATCAGTTCGCGAACTTGATAACTTGATTGCCCAAATAGTGTCCCTCCAAGGAGTAGCAGGATCCATAAGCACCAAGTATTCTTCATTTTTACGAAATTACGCAATGTAAACTAACGGGGTTTGCTAATTTTGATTGTAATTTAATGTAAATGAGATATCTCTTAATTCTTCTCTGTGTTCTAACGCAATCGATCTACAGTCAAGACACCTTATTAATTTGGATTGACACTGAAGGAATTTATACGGGTCGACCTTCATTGTTTGATGAATTTAATGGCCGCAAATTAGATGAATCAACGTGGTATGGCTATTATCCATGGGGAGGATTATCCTTGGATGCAAACACCTATACAGACCCGCGCATGTGTGAACAATCGGGCGGGATATTGAAGCTTTCCGTTGATACCGTGAATGAATGGAGGTCCTTTCCGGATTGGATGATCGACCAAGAAAAAATCAGTAAAACGCCAAGCTTAATGCAAAATGGGAAGGTGCAGATTAATCGCTTAACTGCTGCTGCGTGGAGTAAAAAACAATTTAGGTTTGGATACTTTGAAGCGCGATGCTTTTTGCCAAAAGGTAAGGGATATTGGCCGGCCTTCTGGCTTTATGGCGGAAATCCGAATGAGGAAATTGATATCATGGAAGCAAAGGGCGAACGAACAACTTCCTATCATGTGGATGTGCATTGCCCTAATCGCTGTGATCGTATAAAACAGTTTGGAATGATAGACAAGCCTTTCGGCCATTGGGTAAAGACTAAGCAAAAGTTAACTGGAGAATGGGTGACGTTTTCGGGTATGTGGGCACCCGAAGGGGTGTCGTTCTATTTTAATGATCGCCTTGTTGCTCAGCATAAGGCGACGTTTAATACCTCTATGAATTTGATTGCTAATTTTTCATTGGCCATGGATAAGGGGCCATTTTCTCCCGGTCCTAACGCAAAAACACGATTTCCCGCGGAATATCTAATTGACTACATCCGGGCTTGGGAAATCCCTGAATTAACGAATAACCCTTTGGCCTTTATAAGCATGAATCAAGCCTCTTTTGTTAAGGTGGTGCCATCTAGAGCGCAAGAAGTTAAGTTTGAGTTTTCACCAAACAGTTCTTCTGAGTGTAGAATATTTATTGAAAAAGAAGTGCTTGAATCCAACAAGGATCTGGATTTTATACCGGTAATGGAGCTTGATTTAAGCGCAGCAACACAATACATTGACTATACCTATTGGTCGCAAGGAACCTATTTCCTGCGAATTGTCAATGGAAGAAAAACTAAACAGATTCCTTTTCTTACACGCCCTTAGGCTTAGTAAAGGCAACTTCAAAAAGGCTTGTCCAAAACTTCCCAGTAATATAGGTTTTACCTGTCTTTTGGTTGTACGCTATACCATTTAGGACTTCTCCATTTCCTTTGCCTTTTTGAACAGCTTCTGTAGCGTCAATGGTTGCTATTACTTTTCCTGTAGATGGCTCGATTACCGCAATCAAATTACTGGTCCAAATGTTTGCATAAATGAACCCGTCTATATATTCAAGCTCATTTAATTTTGTAATGGCGCCCTCATGCGTATATACTTGAATGGTTTTTATTTCTTTAAACGTTTTTGGGTCTCTAAACGTAAGGGTTTCACTTCCGTCAGACATGATTATATAGGCACCATCATAGGTTAGCCCCCAACCTTCACCGGCATATGTATATTGACGAAGTGGTGCAAATGTTTTTTTGTCATATACGAAGCAGGTATTGTTTTGCCACGTGATTTGAAATAGTTCATTTCCAACAAGGGTAATTCCCTCTCCAAAAACAGGTGCAGCGACGTTCTTTTTTCGGAGAATTTTACCTGTATTTAAATCAACTTCACCAATCATTGTTGCCCCAATACCGTTAGGGTCTCCGGTCCCTTCGAAGAGTTTCCCTTCAGAAAAAGCGAGCCCCTGGGTAAAAGAGGAGTCATTGTGGATATACTGGTTTTTTAAAACAAGGGACCAAGAGGCAGGAGTTACATCTGACAACACATAGAGCACTCGTTCGTCTTCACTGACGCCTTGAGTATTGTTTTTTGCGGTTATTTTCAGTTGGTGAGCGCCAAGTGTTAAAAGCCTTTTAGGAATAGAAATGGACGATTTCTTCTGTATGTTCTTATACGTTGAAATCAGGCTGTCATCAAGATATAAGTCTACAGAAACCGGTCCGTCTTGAGTAAGAAATGAGCTGTTTAAGTCCGACCCAAGAACACACGTTAGACTGCCTTCCGTTTCAAAATAGGCCAAGGGACCAAATTCTTCTTCAGTTGAAGAGGGAACTAAGTTTTTATATATAAATACCGCAGCAACCAGCGAAAGGAGTAACAGGATAAGTAAGTTTTTTTTATTTTTCATTGCATGTAAGAATAAAATCACAGTCAATACCCTCATGTGAAGTGTTTCCAATCACTTGGCCATTCCTGATAACAAATAATTGTGGAGATTGATGTTCGGTGTGATACCTTAGGGCTATTTCATTGGAAATCGAACGGAAGGAGAGTAAGTCTAAGACCCAACAATCTGCCGGAAGATCTGTGCAGGACCTTAGGCGTTTAAGTGCCATAGAGGAAATGATACAACGGGTAGAATGTTTGAAAATGAGTTGAGTGGATTTATGGCTTAACCGCTCGATTTGGTCAAGTTGGATGGCGGAGTCTAAGTCTTTAAAATCCATTATTTAAAAATGAAATTGTGATAGAAATCGCACGTCATTTTCCGAATACAAGCGTAAATCATTCACCCGATATTTTAGTTGGGCAATTCGTTCAACACCCATGCCAAAAGCGAATCCACTATATTCTTTAGAGTCTATACCACACGCATCCAAAACATTCGGGTCAACCATGCCGCAACCAAGAATTTCAAGCCAGCCGGTGTGTTTGCAAACGGTACACCCGTCGCCCTGGCAAAGCGAACACGAGACATCTACTTCCGCACTTGGCTCCGTAAATGGAAAGTAAGAAGGCCGCAGCCTAATCTTCGCGTTACTTCCAAAAAAGGATTTCGCAAAAAAGTCTATGGTTTGTTTAAGGTCGGCGAAGGATACATTTTTGTCAATATATAAACCTTCGATTTGATGAAAAAAACAATGTGCCCGGGCTGAAATCGCCTCGTTTCGATAGACTCTTCCTGGTGAAATTGTTCTAATCGGAGGTTTTTGTGTTTCCATTACCCGAACTTGGACCGAACTGGTATGAGTTCTTAATGAAAGTCCTTCAATAGAAGAATCAATAAAAAAGGTGTCTTGCATATCGCGCGCCGGATGATCTGGCGGGAAGTTAAGCGCAGAGAAATTATGCCAATCGTCTTCGATTTCAGGCCCTTCAGACACAGAAAATCCAATCGTTGAAAAGATATTTGTTATCTCATTTCTAACAAGTGTCAGCGGATGTAGGCTACCTAAGGAGGTGCTGCGCCCAGGCCGGGTTAAATCAAACAGGCTTTTCGGTTGTTTCGCGTGTTCATTTAAATTCGCGGAAGCAATGGTGTTCTCTAAGCGTTGTTTAAGCTCGTTTAAGAGTTGCCCAATTTCCTTTTTTTCTTCGTTGGGCACCGTTTTAAAATCTTGATAGAGTGATTTTAATATACCCTTTGTCCCTAGGTATTTAATTCGAAAAGATTCCGCCTCAGTATTATCGGTAATAACAATTCCTGAGATTTCGCGTTGAACTTGTTCGATTCTTTCTCGCATAGTGTAACTTTTAAGGGACGAAGTTGGTTTAAGTTGTAAGTAAACAAAATTAGGATTTTATTTGCAATTGCTTTGTGAATCCTTGAGGCGAATAAGAAATTGTATTTGAAATTATCTAAATTTTTGTGTTTCACTAATTTATGTGTTACTTTTGATTTATTGTAAATTGTATTAAAATACTAATTATTCTCGGAATTACGGCAGTATTTTTATTAACCACGAATGGCTGTAAGTCTAAGGACCCCGCAATACTAAAAGTGTTTGTGCGGTCATCTTCTAATCAATTAATGAGCGGAGCAAAGGTGGTAGTGATTGGAGATCAACAAAGTAATCCGCCTACGGGTTCCTTTGTGGACACTACGTTTACCAATACGTCTGGTTTTACTACGGTTGATATGGATCAGTATTTCAACACATCAGGCCCAGACAATACGACAGGATATTTTGATATAATTGTCAAGCATAACAATAAAACCGCAACAGGTTACACACGTTGCCGAGTACATACCACGGCAGTAGAAACTATTTATCTTCCTAATTAATCGTTATGTTTATTAAAGAAATGAAAAAGAAAACATTGTTATTCGCGGCTTTAAGTATTGCTTTAATCGGCTTGAATGCTTGCGTTAAAAAAGAAGACACCATTGCTAAAATTGAAGTTCGTGATGAGAATAACGCCTTGGTAGAACAAGCCATGGTAGTGTTGCACGGAACGTCAACATGTAATTGTCCTTCTCAGGTTGTTGTTTATGATACGGCATACACAAACGCGGCAGGAATTGCTACGTTTAATTACAACGAAATCTATCAGCTAGGCCAAGCGGGTGTTGCTGTATTAGACATTGAAGCATACAAAGGGAACCGTCAAGGCCAAGGAATTATTAAAATTGAGGCCGAAAAAACCAATGAAGAAACGGTTATTATTCAACCGTAATTAAGCACTGATTTTTAGGGAAGGATATCCCTGTGCAGCCAATTCCTCAAGAGATAATGGGAGGGTTTTATAGCTGTTTAAATCAATGCTAAAATGTTTCTCTGCATCATACATTTCTTCTTGAATTAAGTCATACACTGAAACCTCAGTTAATTGTTTATTAAGTAATCCCACGACTCTGTTTAAGCTGCTAAAACTCAGCTCAATATAACTATCAATGCATAAATTGTTAATGCAGAGTTCGCCGAAACAAAGAACTTTATTGCTAAAGTTGTTAAATTCAATTTTGCGGATTTTAATTGTTTTCATCGCTTGTTTTTACAAAGATTCACCCGGCAGAACGTAATCAATTTACGTGGAGATAATTATCCAAAATAAACAGTGATTTTTAGCTAAATTTGTGGGATGTCTGAAAATCAACAAATGAGTTTTTTACAACACCTGGATGAATTAAGGTGGCGTTTGGTACGGATTGCTATTGCGGTAATATCCGTTGCTGTCGTTCTTTGGATTTATCAAGAATGGGTAATGAACCATGTGTTTTTAGTATTAAAAGAAAAAGAGTTTATAACCTTTAAACTCCTCTGTGCCTATTTTAGGGTTTGTGTCTCAGATACAGCTGTCAAAATGCAAAGCATGACCGTATCAGGGCAATTTAATTATGCTATGATGATGAGCATTATGGGGGGCTTGATTATTACAGCCCCTTATATTTTCTATCAAATATGGTCTTTCATTAAGCCCGGTCTGAAAAAAAATGAATTAAGAGCAGCGAAGGGATTAGTTTTTTACGTGAGTTTGTGTTTTTTCTCAGGAGTGTTCTTTGGTTATTTTGTTGTTGCACCACTTACAGTGCAATTTTTCGGGTCCTTTCAGATTAGTCCTGAAATTGAGAATAATTTTACAGTTGGGTCTTATATGGGAACGGTTATTTCCACGGTGTTTTACACGGGGATTTTATTTTTACTGCCCATTGTTAGTTTTATTCTTACAAAAATCGGTTTGATCGGACCGGAATTTTTAAAAAAATATAGGAGACATGCGATTGTGGTTATTTTAATCATCTCTGCTGTGATTACCCCGCCGGATATGCTTTCTCAAATTATTGTTTCGATACCAATTATTGTTCTTTATGAAATTGGTATAGTGGTTTCAACACGAACAAGTAAAAACAAGAATACGATTGAATAAGCTTGTTTTTACATTATTGATGATTGTCCTTGGTTTGGGAGGGCTCAATGCCCAAAAAACCGCCGTATTTGGTGTAGTTACTGAACAGGCATCAAAATCACCGATACCCTTTGTTAAGGTTAGCTTTTATGGTACAAAAATCTCTACAATTACAGACAGCCTCGGGAGATACAAACTTGAAACGTATTATCCAGTTGATTCTTTACAGATCTATAGTTTAGGTTACAAGGTCGTTCGAATTAAGCTAAAACAAGAGGCTCAACAAGAGCTTAATGTAGCACTTCGTCCCACATCAAGAGAGGTCAAGGAAATTGTTGTTCTACCTCCGGATGAATTCCCGTCAACTAAACTGCACAAAAAAATTATTGCCCATAAACCTGTAAATAATAAAGAAAAACTTGAGGCATATCAATATGAAGCGTATAATAAGTTTCAAGTTGATATTAATAATATCGGTTCAGAGTTTTCATCCTTAGGCCCAGTAAAAAGATTAAATGTTCTTCTCGATTATTTGGATACTTCGACGAATCAAACATTGGTTTTACCAGCTGTTTTGGCAGAATCCGTGTCTGAATTTTATTTTGCGAACCGCCCGAAACGAAAAAGAGAAGTTGTTAAAGCCTCTCGAATTACCGGCGTCGAAAATCTTCAGGCCGCTCAGTTTCTGGGAGACATGTACTTGGATATCAATATTTATGAGAATGTGATCGACTTATTCGGTAAATCTTTTATTAGTCCACTTGCAAATTATGCGCGCTCCATGTATCGGTTTTATCTTGATGATTCGACCTATATCGGTAATAAATTCTGTTACAAATTACGATTTGAACCTAAAAACGCAAGTAACTTGACCTTTCATGGCGAAATGTGGGTGCATGATACAACGTACGCTATTCAGTCAATTAAAGCAAATATATCAGAAGGCGCGAATTTAAATTATATTCAAGATTTATACGTCGAACAAGAGTTCGAACAGGTCGAAGAAGAGGTTTGGATGCTTAAAAAGGAAGTTCTTTTATTGGATATTCGATTAACTGAGAAGACCAAAATATATGGTTTTATTGGAAAAAAAACGAGCAGTCGAAAACACTTTATCATCAATGAACTACAACCAGATGATTTTTATAATACTTCAACTACGGTCGAATTTTTGGAGAATTCAAAAATACAAGACCTTGATGCGTGGGATTCGTTGCGTCATGAAAAACTGAATAAGACTGAAATTGGAATTTCAGAAATGATCGATACGTTAAATAAAACAACGTATTTCAAAAGCCTTAAAACCTTAACGTATTTTGCTTCGACAGGATATTATCCGATGGGAAAAATTGAATTAGGAAATGCTACGTCATTAATCAGTAGAAATCCTGTTGAAGATACCCGCCTTTCTTTGGCCATCAGGACCTCCAATGCCTTCTCAAAGCGGTTAGAACTTGGGGGAAAAATAGGTTATGGCATAGGGGATGATCGGTTTAAATATTCCAGTTTAATCCGGGTTAATATCACCCCTAAGAAACGGGGCATGTTGTCCACCTATTTTACTTACGATTTAGAACAAATTGGTCAATCACCAACCGCAGCACAATTAGGAAACACCTTCGCTACTGTATTAAATACAGCCCCTTTTGACAAATTAACGTTTGTAAAGAAGATTGGATTTAATTTAGAAAAGGATATTAGGAAAGATTTAATTATCCTAGGTGGATTTGATTGGAAGGATTATACCCCTTTAGGAATTAGTGCGTATTTAAGCCCTAATACAAGTGTTGGCGGTTTTGATACTTTAAGAAATTTAACCACCGCTGAAATAATTACCAGAATACGATGGACAAAAGATGAAGAATTTTTATCCGGACAATTTGATCGAACGAGTGTTGGTTCCGCCTTTCCTATCTTATCATTACAATGTGTAATTGGCGTGAAGGGTATAGCGGGCAGCATGTACAATTATCAAAAACTGGAATTTCAATTAGAACATTATACACAACTTGGTGCACTTGGAAGGTTGAGATATGGAACGAGCATGGGGTGTGTTTTTGGTTCAACGGCATTTCCATTCTTAAAAGTACATGAAGGAAATCAATCGTATTGGTTATTACTTTCAGCATATAATAAAATGAATTTC
>JBEGMB010000003.1:0-6564 GCA_041183245.1 Bacteroidota bacterium | reverse complement strand
ATCTCTTTGTTGTTGCTGCGTTTTCTTTTGGTCTTTCTAAATCAGAAAATTCAAGACCTGCTCAATGTCGGAGAATTTCTGACCGTATTGTTGTTCTAAGGCATCTAGGCGTGCGCTTAATTCTTGATGGGTTAATGCCCATTGCCGCATCATTACGAATGCCCGCATGATGGAGATGTTCATAAGTATCGCTTTTTTACTTTTCAAAACGCTTGATAGCATGGCAACGCCCTGCTCAGTAGAGGCAAAGGGTTTAGCACCGCCAAAGTGATTTAACGTGGGTATCACATTTTGTGATACCAAGTGTTGCATCTCAATTTCTGTCAATTGAAACATGAAATCTATTGGCTTTGCTTCGCTGAAGCTACGCGAAAGCAAGAAAACGCTTTGAATTTCTTCGAACTGCTTGCTTTAATTTTCGTGTTTCAACCTCATATAATTTAGCCAATTCAAAGTCAAGGATGACTTTCTTTCTTGCTTTCGCGAAGCTTTATCCGAAGCTTTAGCGAAGGTACACAGCGAAGCAAAGCCACGTATATCAAGGATGCTGTTTTTGATTTGTTCTATTTCCATAGGGAATTTATTTTAAGATACCCCTAACGCAATGGAATTGAACATATTGGATGATATACTGCCTAACTCGGCCGTTCCCAAATCACTTAATCAAATATACCGCTTGTGTAATTGATTTTAATTCAGGTTCACTTTGATTTTCGGCTCGTATGTAGCTGACGGTTACATGGTAAACACCCGCAGGTTGTAATCCGCCGTACCATGTCCATGGCCCTTGATCTGTTGAATACAAGACGCTTCCCCACCGATCGAGTACTTTCATGTTTTTAATCACACAAGGAGCAGTAAGTAGTACATCCAAGGTGAAATCTTTATTGTAGTGATCGCAACGCACGCTGATGTTATTTGGGATGAATATACAGGCATAGGTGTTTTCACTTTCCTTTTGTCCATATACAGCACTTCCCATCTGGACAATTAACCAAACCAATAAAATTCGGCCATACTTGATCATGCAACGCTTATTTCATATTCAAATACTCGAATGACATCCCCTGGTATCAGTTTCGCGCGCTTTCGAGTTTCGATTTCTCCGTTACGCGTTACTTCGCCTTCGTCCACCAAGTACTTGGCATGTCCGCCCGTTTCTGCAATTCCCGTTGCTTTTAATAAGGCTATGAGTTCAATATATTCGCCTGTTATTTTAAAGGTTTCCATGCGCTGTTGTAATTAAATGTAATAAGCGATCGGCGGCTTCATAGGGTGAACATCTTCCGTCGAGTACTTGGGTTTGTAAGTCCTTATATCCCGCATTAATCTGTTCATTATTCGCCATAAATTGACTGAGTTGCTGCTGAAAACTCTCTTCAAAAAATCGCAAATCCTGTTCCTTACGTTTATGGTTCAAATATCCGGATTGGGTGACCTGATCAAAATATGCCTTCCACCAAGTCATCGGGTGATTCAACGCGGTTTTTTCAATGCTTGAAATACATGCTACCTTGGGTATCCAACCGCTTTCTTTGGCTGTAAACAAATGCAGTGCATTCTGATAAGTGCGCTTTGCATGATTCGCTGCTTCTTCATTCCCCTGGTCTGCTTTGGTAATTAATATGCCATCTGCCATTTCCATAATCCCTCGCTTGATCCCTTGTAATTCGTCTCCCGCGCCAGAAAGCATCAACAACAAGAAAAAATCGACCATGGAATGTACCACTGTTTCACTTTGTCCAACACCAACGGTTTCTATAAAGATGATGTCATAGCCCGCCGCTTCACATAAAATGATGGTTTCACGTGTATGCTGCGCAACGCCCCCAAGTGTTTTTCCAGTTGCCGTTGGACGAATAAATACATCGTCACGCATCGATAATGATTCCATGCGGGTTTTGTCGCCAAGTATACTTCCGCCGCTAATACTGGAACTGGGGTCAATGGCCATAACGGCAAGTCGATGTCCTTGGTTCAATAGTTCATGTCCGATCGCCTCTATAAACGTGCTTTTCCCAACCCCTGGGACACCCGTGATTCCAATCCGCCAAGCCTTTCCGCTGTGTGGAAGGCATAATGTAATTAAGGCGTTGGCTTCCCTTCGATGCGTTGGATTGGTGCTTTCAATTAAAGTAATGGCCGATGCTAAGGCCCCGCGATCTCCTTTTCGTAATTTAGGGAATAGGATTTCTGCGGTTAATCCTTCTTTGTGCGCCTTTCGGTTGGCTGCCCATTGATTAAATTTATCAGTATCTAAGCTCACAATAGCTCTTTTAATGCCCGTAACGCGTGTTGTATGTTCTCGTGAATCTCAGTGATTCGTGCTTCCATCATATAACATGGGGCACAAATGATTCGGTTTGCGGGGTCAATCAGTACTTCACGAATGGTCCGTTCTTGTGCCATGGATCCAGTTGCTCTTAATCCTTCGTTAAAACCATTGATGTCATAAGGTGATGGCTCTGAAGCACTTCCTAAACTCAGCGTAGGGTGTATGCTTGAACCTTCGAATGCCTTTGCTACAACTACTGGACTTACGCAGAGCGCAACGATTGGTTTTCCAACATTTACTAGGTTAACCAACAGTAATTTTACTTCTGGTAATATGGTGCTTGCAGGTCCGTCGAAGGCCCAGCTGGTAAAGTTTTTAGCGCTTCCAAATCCGCCAGGAATTACCAAGGCATCAATGTCTGCAGGACTAATGGCATCAATTGGGGTGATTTGTCCGCGTGCGATGCGTGCGGCTTCAACCAGCATGTTTCTCGATTCATCCATCACCTCACCCGTCAGGTGATTAATTACGTGATGTTGAGGTTTATCAACGGAAATACATACCGCATTCCAACCCATTTCATCGATGGCTAATAAGGTAAGCACGGCTTCTTGAATTTCTGCCCCGTCGTACACTCCGTTACCAGAAAGTAAAACACCTATATTCATGACTATTTCTTTGAAACTAAGTTAAGGTAAATTTCTTCGTATTGTGGAACAACGCGTTCAATGCTAAAGGCTTTTGCTTGCTCAAGTGCCTGGTTTCTAAATTGTTGTTTTTGAACGGGGTCTAATAACTTAAGGGTGTTATTCGCCATGCCTTCGATGTCACCCACTGGGGAGAGAAAGCCCGAATATCCTTGAATATTTACTTCAGGGATTCCTCCTGTATCACTTGAAATCACAGGGACTCCAACTGCCATGGCTTCTAGTGCAGCTAGACCAAAACTCTCACTTTCAGAGGGTAAAATAAAGACATCTGCCAATTCTAACACTTGACGTGTTTCGCGCAATTTACCCAAATATATGATCCGATCGCAGAGCCCTAGCGATCGACAGAGTTGTTCACTCGCATAGCGATCTGGGCCATCGCCAACCATCAATAATTTAGATGGGCGCACTTGGTTTACTTTTTCGAAAATTCGAATTACATCCTCCACACGTTTTACTTTGCGGAAGTTCGAAATGTGACATAAAATGGGTTCATTTGGAAGGGCATATGCACTTCGGCGTTCAGGTTGTGCTTCGGGTAACACCTCATCCGCAGTGATGAAGTTTGGCACCACCTGAATTTCTTTGGTGATGTTGAAGTGCGTTAGGGTATCAGCTTTCAGACTTTCTGAGACAGCCGTCACCGCGTTGGAAGCATTGATGCAAAACTGTACCACGGGTACAAAAGAAGGATCTTTTCCAATTAAGGTGATATCCGTACCGTGAAGTGTAGTGACAAAGGGAATGTAAATACCTTCCGCCTCTAAGATTTTTTGCGCCATGAACGCAGCCGAAGCATGCGGTATCGCATAGTGCACGTGGAGAATGTCCAAGCCTTCGTGTTTAGCAACATCGTAGATTTTCGATGCCAAGGTGGTTTCGTAGGGTTGGAACTCAAACAAGGGATAATCGGAGACCGCTACTTCATGGTAAAAAATATTTTCCTGAAAGCGCCCGAGACGCACGGGTTGTGAATACGTAATGAAATGGATCTGGTGACCTTTCAAGGCTAAGGCTTTTCCTAATTCCGTGGCTACAACGCCACTTCCACCAAAGGTTGGATAAAGAACAATACCTATTTTCATTCCTTACTACCTCCTAGGGGAAAGAAAAACGTGATGCGATAAATCATGGGTAAGATTCGAACCACTTGGCCCATTTCATTTTTGATTCGCACGGAATAGCTTGATCGGAACGGGCTATTTTCAGCATTGATTACGTCATAGAAAATTCCACCGTTAACTCGAATCTTATGATTGAAATCTCGAGAAAAACCTCCACCTAGAAAGAGGGTAGAGGCCCACTGTTTCGTTGAATAGTTAAAGAGAATAAAGTTGTACGGACTTTTCAAAAGTTCATATTCTCCGCCAACAAATAAGGTGTTCTTGATGCGATAATGCGCATATACTCCACCGCCATATACGGAAAACCCCATTTTTTGACCAAAGTTATTGGACCAAGTACGTTGTAAACGGAAGGAAGGCCCAACAGCCCAATTTTCATTTAATATCGCCGCATATTTTAAATCACCTCCAACGGAACCACCAAGAGTTGAAGCACCAGCATAGAGTTCAACGCCGAGTTCTGAACCATTGAAAGCTACTTGGGAGTAACTTAGAAGCGGGAGAGAAAGTAGCAGCAAGAGGAATCGTTTCATTCGTACAAGTTTTTCACAAAGATACGGAACATGGTTGAAAAGCTGTAGTTCAAGGTCTGCACTTTTATAGTTAACTTTGCCACATGGAAATCATTGATGGTAAAGCAATTGCTCAAGAGGTAAAACTAGAACTTCGTGAAGCGGTCCTTCAACGGAAGGCGGACGGTAAAAAAATCCCCCATTTAGCCGCGGTATTGGTTGGAACGGACGGTGCCTCAATGACCTATGTTAAAAACAAAGTAAAAGCGTGTGAAGAAATCGGATTCGAAAGTACTCTAATCCGTTATGATGACTCGGTTCCCGAAGAGATTTTATTGGCAAAAGTTCAATCCTTGAATGAAGACAAGAGCATCGATGGCTTTATTGTTCAACTTCCGTTGCCGGCCCACATTGATGAATTGAAAGTTACGCAAGCAATTGATCCTATGAAAGATGTAGATGGGTTTCATCCAAGAAATCTAGGAAACATGGTGGTGAACTTACCTGGTTTTTTACCAGCAACACCTGCAGGGATTTTAGAGCTTATCAAACGAAAACATATTGTTACAGAAGGTAAAAACTGTGTAATCATCGGTCGAAGTAACATTGTAGGGATGCCCCTTTCTATTATGTTGGGTAGAAATACCAATCCCGGAAATTGTACCGTAACCTTAGCACATTCAAAAACCGAAAACCTTGCGGATGTTTGTCGCAATGCCGATATTCTAATTGCCGCCGTGGGCCAGCCTGGATTTGTAACGGCAGACATGGTCAAAGAAGGTGCGGTCGTTATTGATGTAGGTACAACCCGTTTAATCGATCCAAATACACCGAAAGGATGGCGCTTAGCAGGAGATGTTGATTTTGCCAATGTGGCTGAAAAATGCCGTATGATTTCGCCAGTACCTGGAGGGGTAGGGCCTATGACCATTGCTTCCCTGATGATGAATACCTTAAAGGCTATGGAACTAAAAGGAAAGTAATGTGTCTCAAACGCATTGTTTTTCTGCTCGTATTCGGGATAAATTCCGTTGGTTTTTCACAAGCTATTTTTTTAGGTCTTCGCCTTTCGGCCAGCATCGGAAGTCACCAACATTACTATGGGGTGGGCGTACATGCCGGACTTGAATACCGATCCTTTATGTTAACCATCGGCAGTGCTGTGTCTTATCGGTTAAAGGACTTAGGTCAACGAAACCAATTCTTAGAATCAAAATCCTATCTTGGAGCTTCTTTGGTTTCGGGAAAAAACACCTCGGTTCGTGATATGGAGTTGGGTGCCTTGAATAATTATTTCTTGCGTGAAAATTCGTTCGGATATGCCTACATCATCTATTCGGATAATGCAGGTACGAGTCAGCTTTCGGGCGCATTTAAAGGCGAAATCAAGGGCCATTCCCTGATGTTGGAAAATGATTTTTTTGCAGGACAAGGAAAGGATCGCTTTCGAACGGCCACGCTCTTGTATCGGTATCGTGAAGTGCTGTGGTCCGGACACCTGGGAGTGCGACTTTGGACCGGTGAGGCCAGCGGCCTACAAGTGAAAGAGATTGAGCACCAAGGACAAAGGCAGCGATACAAAGATTTGTCTTCCAATCCCTTTGGAAAGACTTCCCATGGAATTTTATATGGAGGAGTTCAGTATGCCTTCTGGTCTCAAACCCTAGGCATGGAATTGGGAATAGATGCGGAGCAGATAAGGCATGCCTTACAGAATCAAGTAGCGCATTCTTCCCTTTGGCATAAAAGACAGGCATCGAAGGCGGTAGCTTACCCCATGCTCAATAAAATGGGATATCCAACCTTCGATATGACACAGGTCCGTTTACCTTCTGCATATTTTCAGCTTTCGATCTCGGGGTATTAGGCAATTGTCCGTAATTTTGTAAAAAAAAGAAATCATGAATGTTCCTGTTTCCGTATATGCTGAAATGACTCCGAAT
>JBEGMB010000002.1:0-2715 GCA_041183245.1 Bacteroidota bacterium | reverse complement strand
CTCGCGCAGTTAGCGCCCGAGGTGGTGGTCAGGGTTAATACCCCGTTTGGATAAATTTCAAAGGGTTGAATACCGCTTAAAGTCCAAACTCCCCCCGAAACGACTACGGCAGAACCAACTGGATATCCGTCAATTAACACTTGGACTGAATTACCATTAGTTCCCGTACCGGTCAACGTGGAGGCTTGTTCATAAACAGGGTTGGTCGTTAGGGTAAGCCCCGCATTTGAGGATAGCATAGTTACGGTCACCGTATTGGAATTGGCAGAAATCGATTTGCAAGCGGCTTGAGCCCGTACATATACGGAAGAACCTGGCGCTAGATTTAATCCGGTGAACGTAAACGCGCCATTACTTAAGGTTGTAGTACCGCTACTCGAACCATTGACAAATAACGTTATAATAGTCCCATTGGCTTCACTTGATACTCCAGTAACACTTCCGATGGTTGAACTGGTACAATAATTTCCCGTGATGGTAGGGGTAGCTGTAGTTCCTCCGCTAACGTAATAATTGGAACTCATAGCCGAAAAGCACTTACCTGACCCTGAAGCTTGTACCTTAATGGTATCACAAGGATCTAGGCTAAGCCCTGTCGCTGTCCAGGCACCACCTGCAGTTGAAGTAGCAACATCTTGGATGTAGCCATTAACATAAACATTTACCGAAACGCCAGCGACATTATCAGGTGCAGGTACGGTTCCGCTGATGGAAGTCAAATTGCTCGTTATTGGGCTTGTTGTTATTACAGGAACCTGGGTGGAATTAGAAGTGTTAAAGCAATACGGTGTTAAGGATGATTCGCATTGTCCTGGTTGTTGGAACGAAATGTAATAGGTACCGCTGGGAAAACACTGGCCTGTTTGGCATTCAAAATTGTACACGTTGGTTCCTGCTACGGTGGTTATTGGATTGACTGAGCCCGCAATCAAAACTCCGGGATTGAACAGGGTTCCATTTGGATTGTACATGTAAATTAAGGATCCCGCAGCCAAGGTTCCTGCCGTAAGGGTTATACGTATCCCCTTATTGCCCGAAATGGTGGATAATTGTGCAGTGGTTGGTGCATTGGTACATGTACTACCTACAATGGTTGCGTCACACAAAGATTCCGATTCGTATTCATTAGGGGCCTGTGCTGACGCTGTTATATTATCGTTACTCGCTAACGCAGGATTGATTCCCGCCAATGACCAAGTTCCGGCGTTGACAGTGGTAGTTCCAATTTGAGTGCCATTTTTAAAAACGCGAATCGTTGTACCGTTGGTCTCAACAGAAGTTCCGCTTACAGATGTAGCCCCTGAATTAATGGGAGCATTGATTTGAGGACAAGTAGAGCGTTCGGTACATTGCAAGGTATTGGGAGAACAAAAACCTTGATAATTTATGATGGTTTGGAAACATGAAGCTAAATTTGGGCAGTTACCAACTCCACCAACATCCGATGCCGAATTCGGTTGACATACCGTAGAAGCTTGAGCAGCCATATTGTCTACAATCACATAACGCATTAAAGTTGATGTTGAAACTCCGAACGTTGCAGCCAAATCTGCAAAAACAACATAGAAATCATAGAAGTAATCCGGATTACTGCAATTGGTTGATCCCGCAATGGATTTTTGGTAATGGGTTGTACCTGGGTAGGAAATTACGGGTGAACAGTTGGGTACTGTATTCCGTATGTCATAAACGAAGACACCGAAGTGGGTTGCTAATACAATTTCAATTTCAAAGCCGGGATTATCAAGCGTGTAATTTGGATCAGCAAAACTTCCTGTATTTCCAAATAATCCATCCGTATCAATAAGTATGGAGTAGCTTTTTGCGTTGGGTGCAATACCTCCAAGGCGCAGTCGAAATAACCAGTTACCGGCAGGACTAAGGTATTTTTGAGCGGGATCTCGGTCGCCTTGATCTACGAAATCAGTGAATCCACAATTTGGTCCGTTGTTAATGTCCCCGATGGGTTCAGTACCGGGAAAAATGAGCGAAGTAAAAGGTATTTCACTTTCCAATTGGTCGTCTGCAACAAAACCCCCAGTTGTCTGGGAAACGTAGCCATCTCCGTTGGGATCAAAAATGGTCGCTCCAGCCCCTGTCGCAGGTTGAACAATCATTCCTGGAGTTTGTGCAGCAAATTGGGAAAGAAGTGAAAGAAAAAGTAAAGTAGAAAAGAACTTGCTCATGTGGTTGATTTAAAACTGGATGTAAAGATATTATGATTTAACGGTTTTTTGTGCAATTTAGGGTGTGTAACAAAAAGCAATACGTGTCATACAATTTCAGATAAGCTTTATTTTAAAAGGAATTTTATGGTTGTGTAAGAGAAAAAAGTGCTGTTGTTTAGGGGTAGGTATTTAAAAAAAAGCACCCTAAGGTGCTTTTCAATGCCGTTTTAAAGGATTACTTCACCTTCTTCACAATGAACTCTGTCCTACGGTTTTTCGCATGTTCCTCCTCCGGACAGTTGGAAACTACTTTTCCTTCACAAGGACAATTGACTTTAAGTTTAGCTTCGCCGTAGCCTACACCTGAAATGCGAGTTGGATTAGAGATTCTGCTTTTAATGTAGTCGGCTGAGGCCTTTGCTCGATTATCCGAAAGTTTCTTGTTGGCATCCTTTGCACCACGGCAATCGGTGTGGGAACCTAATTCAATCACCATGGCGGGGTACTCGTTCATGATGCTCACAATCTTATCCAATTGAACCGAAGC
>JBEGMB010000001.1:0-9306 GCA_041183245.1 Bacteroidota bacterium | reverse complement strand
TTTACCGCTAACTACCACAAAATGGAGTATGGATAATGCAAAACTTAACAATGGCCCAAAAATTAACCCCGGCGGTTATGCTGTACATTTAAGTATTGGCATGACTTTGTAGTAAAACAGTCGCTTATTGAAATTAGAAACCGAAGCATTCAAGAATTACCGCCGAAGCTTGTCGGAAGAACTATTTGCCTTTGGTGCATGTTTAAGGGACAAGTATAGCGAACTGAAAACTGGGCTACCATGAGGAAGCCGAAGGATCACCGAAATGGTCAGTTTTCAGGAGTGGAGTGCCGTTCCTTAAACCCTGCACCGAGCTTTTTGCTATCTTGACGTACCCTGAGTAGTTCTCCGCCGCCGCGGAGGCGTATCGAAGGGTGCGGAAAAAAAGTAGAGAAATGCTAAAACATCGTGATGTATTTTAGTCACCCTCCTCAGACGGAGCCTGATACTCGTTAGAGTCACCCTCCTCTGACGGAGTCTGATACTCGTCAGAGTCGTCAGGCTTTATCCTCCCTTCCGTCACGACGGATAAACAAGGGAGGAAGAAAACAATAGAACTAGGGTGTAAATGTAAATTAATCTAAGTATTCGAACCTATTTCTCCAAATCCCCAAACATAGCCAGTATAGCCGCTTCATTGGGTGCGCAAATGCCACGTTCGGTAATTAATCCAGTCACTAAACGCGCTGGGGTTACGTCAAAGCCGTGATTCACCGCTTGCGTGGTTTCCGGGCAAATCAATACAGGTTCAATGGCTCCCGCGGCACTTTTTCCAATTACATAACGTACCTCGTCTTGGTTTCGTTCCTCAATTGGAATTTCTTTAAGTCCATCCCGCACGGTTAAATCCAAGGTGGTTGAAGGAAGTGCTACATAAAATGGAATCTTGTTGTCGAATGCTGCCAAGGCCTTCAGGTAGGTGCCAATTTTGTTGGCTACATCCCCATGGCGTGTGGTACGGTCGGTACCAACAATGACCATGTCCACCATGCCGTGCTGCATCAAATGCCCTCCGGCGTTGTCCACAATTAAGGTATGCGGTATGCCATGGCGTGTAAGTTCATAGGCTGTAAGGTTCGCTCCTTGATTGCGCGGTCGCGTTTCGTCTACATAAACATGTACGTCAAAACCCTTCTGTTTGGCTTGATAAATGGGCGAGGTTACCGTACCCCATTCAATACAACCCAACATACCTGCATTGCAATGCGTTAAGATGTTAATGCGCTGACCCGGTTTTTTAGCCGCAATTTCTTCTAAAATCGGAAGACCGTGCACGCCAATTAAACGGCAGGTTTCTACGTCTTGCTCCACAATGGCCTGGGCTTCTTCCCAAGCGGTTTGAACTAAATCCTCGGCTCCTTCTAAGCGGGCTTTCATTCGATTCAAGGCCCAGAACAGGTTAACTGCCGTTGGTCGAGAATTCGCCAGCGCCTCAAAGGCCCGATCCATAACGTCTTGATTGCGGTTTTCCTCAACGCAGGTTTTGGCGGCCAAATAAATTCCATAGGCTGCTGTGGCTCCAATCAAGGGTGCCCCACGAACCACCATATCCTTAATGGCTGCTTCCGCTTCTTGATAGGTATGCAACTTAACCACCACCCATTCGTGGGGTAAAAATCGCTGATCTATGACCTCAACAAAACGGTCTTCTGTGGGCCAAATCGTTCTAAATGGACTGGACAAGCTTAGAGATTAAATGCCGCTTTGATGCGATCAACATAATCTAATTTCTCCCATGTGAACAATTCCACTTCAAGAGTTTTCTTTTCCCCGTTTGGCGCTTCAAATACTTTCGTTTTCTTCTCATAATCACGTCCCATGTGTCCAAACGACGCAGTTTCTGAATAGATCGGATTTCTTAATTTCAAACGTTGTTCAATGAAGTACGGACGCATGTCAAAAATCTCTTCAATTTTCTTAGCGATTTCACCGTCGGTCATGTCTACTTTGGATGTACCATAGGTTTCCACAAACAAGCCACACGGCTTAGCCACGCCAATCGCGTAAGAAACCTGAACTAATACCTCATCACACAAGCCTGCAGCTACCATATTCTTCGCAATGTGACGGGTAGCATAAGCTGCCGAACGGTCTACTTTTGACGGATCTTTACCAGAGAACGCTCCACCTCCGTGAGCTCCTTTTCCTCCGTAGGTATCTACAATGATTTTTCTTCCTGTTAACCCGGTATCTCCGTGCGGACCACCGATTACAAACTTACCAGTAGGGTTAATGTGATACGTGATTTGATCGTTGAATAGGGCTTGTAAGCTCGGCTTAAGCTTAGCCTTTACTCTTGGAATCACAATTTCTATGATGTCTTTTTTAATCTTCGCTAACATGGTAGTTTCCTCATCAAAATCGTCATGTTGCGTTGAAACTACGATGGTATCAATGCGTTGCGGCACGTTATCATCCGAATACTCAATGGTTACTTGAGATTTCGCATCCGGGCGTAAATATGAAATTAACTGCGGTTCATTGTTGCGAATCCAAGACAATTCCTGTAAAATTTTATGAGCAATATCTAAGGCCAAAGGCATGTAATTGTCAGTTTCTTTGGTGGCATACCCAAACATCATTCCTTGGTCACCCGCCCCTTGATCTTCTGGATTTTTACGCTCTACCCCTTGATTAATATCAGAGGATTGCTCGTGAATCGCTGAGAAAATACCACATGAATTCGCGTCAAACATATACTCCGATTTGGTATAACCAATCTTTTGAATGGTTTCACGTGCAATTTTCTGAACATCTAAATATACCGTGGTTTTAACCTCTCCAGCCAATACTACCTGACCGGTGGTCACTAGGGTTTCACAGGCTACTTTCGACGTGGGGTCAAAGGCCATAAAATGATCGATTAATGCATCAGAAATTTGATCTGCTACTTTATCTGGGTGCCCTTCCGACACCGACTCTGAAGTAAATAAATATGCCATTTAAGTATTGTTTTGTGCAAAAATAGGGAATTTCATCGAATTTATAAGGGCTTACCAAAGCGGTTTGCCTGCAGTTACGCGATCCTTTAGGAGCGCATTTGGCCGATATCGGTCTTCCCCGTAGCGCTCATGCAGTGCATTTAATTGGGATAAGACCGCGGAAGGACTAATTTCTTCTGCCCAAGCTAAGAGTCCTTTTGGATAATTTACGCCCTTCATCATCGCAAGGTCAATGTCGTTTGGTGAAGCTACCTGCATCAATACGGCATCATAGGCTTCATTAATGAGCATGGCAATAATGCGATTAAAAATTTGTTGAAGTAAGGCTTCATCCCTCTGAGCTTCGGGGCGATCCGTGGAATAATCATAAAATCCTCGGCCTGTTTTTCTACCGAACAAGCCGGCTTCTTTTAATCGTTTTTGGGTAAACGAAGGTTTAAACCGTGGATCGAAATAGAACGCTTCAAAGACGGTTTCAGTGACCGTATAGTTTACATCATTTCCGATGTAATCCATCAATTCAAAGGGGCCCATCTTAAAGCCACCAAGGGACGTCATGGCGTAATCAATGGTAGCAAAATCAGCGATTCCTTCCTCATACATCCGTAGGGCTTCTCCATAAAACGGACGAGCCACACGGTTTACGATAAATCCTGGGGTATCCTTACAAACAGCCACCGTTTTTCCCATAGCAGCAATAATTTCCTCTGCTTGGAGCACCACTTCAGGGGAAGTAAGCACGCTTGGTATCACCTCCACCAAGGGCATAAGGGTTGCGGGATTAAAAAAGTGAATCCCTAAAAACCGTGCAGGCGAAGTTAAGGCGCTTGAAATGGAAGCAATCGATAAGGAGGAGGTGTTGGAAGCCAAGATACAGTGCGAAGAAACCACCTGTTCAAGGGATTGGAACACTTGATGTTTAATGCCTAAATTTTCAACGATGGCTTCAATCACTAAATCTGCCAAACGGGCCTCATCAAGCGATTGAACAAAATGTAAGCGCGCGTTGATGCTGTGATGCGTGGGTTCATCAATTTTACCTTTTTCCACCAAGGTAGCTAAGGATTTATTGATTCCTGCCTGCGCTTTACTCAGTTGGTCCTCCGATAAATCGTATAACCACGTTTCAAATCCTTTTTGCGCGGCTAACTGGGCAATACCTGCACCCATGGTGCCTGCACCTACTACAAAAATTCGTTTTGCCATTATTTTCCTGTAAAATTTGGTTTTCGTTTCTCTAAGAAAGCCTGAACCCCTTCGTTAAAATCAGCGGTATTTCCGGCCTCAACCTGTAACTTTAATTCCGTCTCTAATTGTTCATCCATGGATTGAAACCAACTCAACTGAACCGCCTGCTTGGTTAAGGCCAAGGCCTTTGTGGGCATGCTTGCCAGGTTGGAGATGAAGGCATTGGTTACCTGATCATAATCCTCGGCCGGTACGGCCTTGTAAATCATGTTCATGCGTTCCGCTTCTGCAGCACTCACTTTATCGCCAGTCATCATTAAGGCTAAGGCTTTTTGTGACCCGATTAAGCGTGGGAGCAAATACGTCCCCCCCGAATCTGGTATTAAACCGATTTTCGAAAAGGCTTGAATGAAACTTGCCTGTTCATGTGCCAAAACGATATCACACGCCAAAGCGATGTTTGCCCCTGCCCCTGCAGCAACGCCATTAACCACGGCTATTACCGGTTTAGCAAGCGCACTGATTTTTTTAATGATGGGATTATAATGTTCAGAAAGAATACGTTCTAATCCGGGTCCATCGGGTGCAACCGCTTCGCCAAGATCTTGACCCGCGCTAAATGCCTTTCCATTGCCGGTTATTACCACAACACGCACCGCTTCATCTAGGGCCGCTTCATCCAGGGCCGCTTGCATTTGCAAAGCCATGCTCCGATTAAATGCGTTATATACTTCCGGTCGGTTTAACTTGATCCAAGCGATGCCTTGGTTAATTTCAAAGGATATTTCCATGTGTTTCTATGCTTAATTGTTTTTGAATGCGTTCATTCCATGTTTGAACTAAATGCGCTGGACTGATAATCTGTAACTCCCCCATAAATCCGAGCAGGGTTCGAATCAATTCCTCGTTAATTTGTACGGTTAACACAAACTGGTTTGTTCCGATTTTTTCTTGCGAGGAATGCAGGGGTTGGGATTCAATATATTTCGATGCGATGTCATTTACTCGCAGCTCTATGCGTTCAGCGGCTTTTTTTTCGGTAGTGATTCCAATGGTTTCTGCAAAAAAGGAACTGGGATTAAATGCTTCCTTGAGTATGTGTTGCGCCTCGTTAACCACTAAGCCATCCATGCGCTCCAGGGCATAGGTAATCCAATCTGATTTTTCGAGGTCGAACGAAATAATATACCAACGGTTTCTATATTCCTTTAGGTATACAGGGAGCACGTTCCGTTCTTTTGCAATCCCGGATTTAAATGAGGCATAGGTGAATTGGCACGTTTTCTTTTCTTGAATGGCGGTGAGCAGCAAGGGCAACCATTGATTCCCAATCGAGGAATACGCCGTTTCAAAGCCTATGAATGCTGAAGTTTCATTTCCTTCCGTTCCTGCCACGGCAACGCGGGTTGCAATTTTATCAATCGCACTTCCAAATTCTTTGAAATAAGGGACTTCTTGAAACTGTTGAAGGGTTTGAACCGCAAAGCGAATCGATTCTAACTCGTCCTCTGAAAGCGGAATATCATTGATGGTATAGTCTGGGTCTTCATAAAAATACCCTTCATGTTTGCGGCTATATTTGATCGGAGCGTCATGCTCCATGCGCATGGCAAACAAGTCCTTTTCAATAGTTGAATCACAAATATGATCACCATAGTTAGAACCGAACAAGGATTCTTCGCAGGCCTCTCTTAAATCGCTTTTACTCGGGTAAGTCCTATAGGGATTTCGAATCATTCGGTCGATGATGCGATATCTGATAAGCGCGTTTTTAATGTGCGGCATTGCTACGCTTTACTATAGCCAAATAATTCGAAGAACTTAATGGCTTGTGCGGCCTCATAGGGAACGTCATCTTCCCAATGTTTAGCTCCCCCTTTGATTTTACTTAAGACATCATCCGACATGATGTGTAAGTTCTTGTCGTTAAAATGTTTAATCGGTGCGATTTTATCGTTTTGTACCATGTAGTCCATCAAGCTCTTCAAATGCGCAGGCAGTTCCATGTTATACATGTCTAATAAGGCACCAGATTCTACATCAATGGCAGGATAAACGTACAATTTAACATTATGACCAAAACCTCTTCCGAAGGCTTCAAGTAAGCCCCCCGGCAGGTTAGCGTAATAACGTTCATCGAACATCGTACTTAAATTGTAAACCCCTAAAATCACCCCCATGAATTGTCCCTTCGCAATGGCAGATAGGTATTCCACCATTTTGTAATGCTTCAAGTAATTCGAAATCATTACCGTATATCCTAAGGAGCTCAATAATTCGGCACGATCCAGAAAATCTTTGTCTGAAATTTTACCATCTGCCGTAAGGTCTTTTAAGGTTAATTCAAAGATGACTTCAACGTTGGTGTGTTTTACCCGCGGATCTTCAAGAAAACAAACTTTACCATTCTCAATCATGTCCACATGCACATGGGTTACCGGACGAAAACGTCCGCGCATCAACAGAATATTTTTCTTGTATAACGCCGTAGCGGGTTGGAGTACATTTTTTGCTAAATCGAACATGGTCGCATCGGTAATTCCTTTGCGTACCAAACTTAAAGCAATCATGCGGTTGTCGATGTCTTCGAAATCAGGTCCGGTAAATCGAAGCATGTCAATTTCCATGCGTTCACGCGGCAAACGAGAAACCAAGGAATTCACAAATTCTTCATGATCTTTCGTTTGAAAAAATGCACCGTAAATTAAGTTAACTCCCAAAATTCCCAGTGCTTCTTGCTGCGCTTTATTCGAGATATCATGCATCTTAACGTGAAGAATAATCTCATTGAAAGGTCCACCAATGGTGGTTTGAAAGCGAATACCAACCCATCCTTGTCCTTGGTTAGTTTTATGATAATTCAAAGATTCCACGGTATTACAAAAGGCAAAAAAGCGAGACTCTTTGTTTTTTTGTGGTAGTATTTTCATGAGCTGGTCCCACTCCGCGCCAAGCATGGTAAGCAAGCGTTCTTCACACACATAGCGTTTGGCCACCCCATACATCGCGTCTGATACCTTCATGTCATACGCAGAATGCGTAAAGGCAATAGTACCTGAGCTTCCACCTGCTGTAAAGAAATTCGCCGCAACTTCCTGTCCGGCACCGATCTCAGCAAAACACCCGTAGATGTCTTTCGTTAAATTGATCTTAAGGGCTTTATCTTCCGTGGTAAGTTTATCAATCATTAATTTGGGTCTTGAAAGGCTGGATTATTTATAAATGTGTTATCCGTTAAGGTCATTAAAAACCTTTTCAATAAATACTTTTCTTGGGCATCCAATTGGACTCCTCCTTGACTAGAAAATTCAATGAGCGGATCAATGGTTGGAGAGGCATGAATCCCTGAGGAATAGTGTTCAATCACCTCATCTAAGTTCTTAAACCGTCCATCATGCATATAGGGTGCAGAAAGTGCAATGTTCCGTAGCGTGGGTACTTTAAATTTCCCATAGTCGTTTGGATTGTTTGTTACAGCGCCTCGACCGAGGTCGGAAAAAATTCCATCCAATCCATTGTTACTAAACTTAGCTACCCGCATCAACGGACCGTTGTGGCAATGAAAACAATCCGCGCCATTGAGGCTTTTAAATAAATCGTACCCGGCCCATTCTTCTGGATCGATAATCACGTTTTGTTCCGAAGTACTCAGGGGTTTATTGTTTTCAATTTTATACATGACATCAAACTTACTGCTGCCAGAAATCATGGTGCGAATGAACTGAGCAATTGCTTTAGCGGCGTGGGTAGAATCAAAATCTTCTACGCCGAATGCTTTATAGAATTGATTTCGGTAGTAGGTATCCTTTTTAAGTTTTGAAATGGCTTCTTTCCACGACAAGTGCATTTCAATTGGATTAGGAACAGGTTCCAAAATTTGTTGTTCTAAGGATGTTGCTCTTCCATCCCAAAAGAAAAAAGAATCCCAACCTAAATTAATCAAGGCCATGGCATTTCGATTTCCTTTGATGCCGTCTATCCCGATTGAGTATTTCGCAGAATCTGAAAACGAAGTATAGGGTGTATGGCAGGTACCACAGCTCATTTGATCATTTCCACTCAGCCGTTTTTCATAGAACAAATACCTTCCCAGCTCCACGCCTTCAACGGTCATTGGATTATCTGTAGGAATATTCATATCCGGGAAGTGCGATGGGATATTTAGCTGATATGGCGTGGGTTTATACCCTACCTTATCCTTTCCGCAGGAACTTACAACACTTAGTCCAAATAAAATGAATAACAGCCGAATCATTGCGCTTGAAGAGCATTCTTAAAGTTAAGGGCAACTTTTTGTGTTAGGGCACTTAGTCCAGCACCCGAGTGAGTAAAAGGCTCATTTGGTATATCAATCGGTTGGGTTGGATTGAAAAAGAACGATTCCATATCGAGATTAAACGCCAAAGTATGTTGATGTGCCGCCGTTTTTACCCAAGTTAAATTGGAGAAGTTCATGGCCTGCTGATAAAGGTCTGTTCCGATGTGATAGCTGTAACTTAAATCAAAGTTGTCGATTCCATCGGCTAAGGTATCGGCCTTTCCTTCTACACTTATAAATATATATCCGGTATTCCAGCCCCAATGCATAGATCCTGCATTCATAATATTTAAGGGACTATTATTTGGAAACGCGGAGGGATCATCGTGATTAAATGAGGTATCCACACCCAACACAAAGTTAAGGGATGAGAATTTCGTATAATCAAGGGTTTGTTCAATTAATAGTGCTCCTTTCTCCCGATAGTCAAAATAAGCCACTTCAGCGAAGGTGTTATTTTGGTTGGACATTAACGTAGTGAAGAACTTGATGTCGGAAACTTTGATACGAATTCCATTGGGGCCTTGATAAATGGAGTCCAACATAAGAGGTGAAGCACCAAAGCTTGGGTTAATAATAATCCTAGCCGTTTCTGCAGGCGCAGGAGGGGGCGTGACTTCATCAGGCTTACAAGAAAAAAGCACACTGAATATTATGAAATAAAAAAAGTTTCGTACCACGTAACAAATTTACGTCATTAGACCTTAATTTTATCGAATTCAATTAAATTTTTACCATTGGAAATTTCTAGTCAAAATACCCGCCCATTACTTGTTTTAAATGCATCCGCAGGAAGCGGTAAAACCTATCGCTTGGTGCTAGAATATTTAAGCTTACTTTTTGACGCTCAGGGCGGGG